>JAITQT010000158.1 GCA_031288745.1 Deltaproteobacteria bacterium | reverse complement strand
TTAATTCTCCTTTTTTAATGGTGTTTGCGCCAATTTATGTAAGGGTGATAATCGGTCAAAATTGGCTAAGCGGCTTGCTAGACTACACCATCGCCCAATTGCACAGCTGGAAATTTTTTTTAAACCGCTTTTACTTGCATAAATATTGCCTGCCTTTCCCTCCCGTTGTGGTACCTCCACTCCTTCGGGTGGGCAATATCTCTAAGTTTATTCTTGAAAATTGCATACAAAAATGACATGCATGTTTTTATCAAGTTGTAGATAAATAAAGTAAAAAAGTAATCTAAAAAAATAAATCAATAATATATTTTCCATTTTATTAGAAATTTAAAAATACTTATCTAAATTTTTTTAAATTTTAATTAAATGCGAGTTTTACGGTTTTTGCAATTGCTTAATAATTATTATCAAATACATAGAAAATTGCATTCTCATGGATAGAATAAATTAAACATTTATATAATTAACATCTAAATATATAAAATTTTATTAATTTATTTAAATAAAAAAGTTTTTGTCCCTATCAAGTCCTTCTGATTAATTTATTTAGACCTTAAAATTTTGAAGCTTTTGCCCCGAAGCCAGACAAGGGCCTCGGGGGCCAAATAGGTTAAAATTAAATCAGCCCCGGCCCGCTTAATGCCAATTAAGCTTTCCCAAGCCGCCCTTTTAAAATCTAAGCCACCGGCTGCAGCGGCACACTTAAGCATATAGTACTCCCCACTAACCTGATAGGCGGCTAAGGGCTTGGCCGTAAAATTTCTAACCTCCCTAAGCACGTCTAAATACGGCCCGGCCGGTTTAACCATAACAATGTCAGCCCCTTCTTCTATATCTAAGGCCACCTCAGTTAGGGCTTCTCTTCGGTTTTTTGGATCCATCTGATAGCCGCGGCGATCGCCAAAGGCCGGGGCAGAAGCGGCCGCATCTCTAAAGGGTCCGTAAAAGGCACTTGCATATTTGGCACTATAAGCCATGATGGGTATATGTTCAAAGCCGTTTTCATCCAAAAGCTTTCTAATAGCCCCTACCCGGCCGTCCATCATATCGGAGGGGGCCACCATATCAGCCCCGCTTTGAACGTGGCTTAAGGCTTGCTTAGCTAGGTGCTCTAAGCTAGGATCGTTTAAGACCGTTAGGCCACTAATTAAACCGCAGTGCCCATGGGAGGTGTATTCACACAAACACACGTCGGTAATTACGCATAACTCGGGCGCGGCTTTCTTAATAGCCTTTATGGCTAACTGCACTGGGCCTAAGGGATCGGCCCCGCTGGCCCCAATTTCGTCTTTATTATCAGGTAAACCAAAGAGCATTAAGGCCCGGCCACCCGCTCGACTAAAGTCTACGGCTAAGGCGGCCGCTTGGTCGGGAGAGAGATGATATTGACCGGGGAGAGAATCAATGGGGCGCTTAACGGAGAGCCCGGAAACCACGAATATAGGATAGATTAAATCGTTAGCCGATAAATCTGTTTCGCCTATCATCTCTCTTAAAACGGGATTATCTCTCAGACGCCTCTGGCGCACTATAGGGTAAGCCACTCGTCCTCCTAAAAATATAAGCGCCTGGGCCAAAATTAAATCTATTGGAACGCGCTTTGAAAAAAACCTCGAAAACAATCTTGGTCTAATTGATAAAAAATAAGACTTAAGGAGCTTAGGCCATTTATTTCAAAATAAGCTCTAAAAGGCCGGCCCAGGCAATTAAAAAAATTGGCTACAGCGCTAACCATAGCCATTTTTAGTAAAAAAATATAAAAAATTAAAACGCTAGGGGCTAACTTTGCAAGACCTTCTTGACCTTTTTTCCTATTTTCCTAGTCCAGCCTTTTATGGAACTCTCGTTTTTCTTTTCGTTTTCTATTTTCCCGAACTCCTCTAAAAGCTCCCTTTGGCGGTCGGTCAAATCCTTAGGGATAACGACAGATAGGCTAACTATCTGCTCTCCTCTTTGAGTTGACTGAGGAAAAACAAAACCTAACTCAGGGATACGAATAAGTTTACCGTTTTGAGAGCCCGCTGGCACGCGTATGGTTTTAGGCCCTTCGCAGACTGTGGGCACCTCTATTTCCCCGCCCAAGGCGGCGGTGATCATATCTATTTTAAAATCTAACAAGACGTGTTGGCGCTCACGGCCAAAGAGTTCGTGATGACGCACAGCGATGGCCACGTAAAGATCGCCGTTATCGCCGCCCAGGGTACCCGCTTCGCCCTCGCCTCTAACCCGCAAACGAGCCCCGGTGCTAACTCCGGCGGGGACCTGAACGGTAATTTCTCTCACTCTCTTTATCCGGCCCAGCCCCTGACACTCGCGACAAGGATCTTGCGGCACTTCTCCCGTGCCGTGACACTGAGGGCAGGAGGTAGCCATTCTGATAAAACCCGAGCCCTGAACGATCTGACCCTGCCCCTTACAATTGGGGCAATACTGCCTAGTTTTGGTGCGAGAACCGGTGCCGTCGCACTCCATACAGCTTTCCACCCTCGGAACCTTAACCTTGACCTCGCAACCTTTATAAGCCTCAACAAAGTCGATAGTCAGCTCTAGTCCTAAATCTTGGCCGCGCCTGGGGCCAGGGTGACGACGGCTAGAACTGGAGAATAGATCGCCAAAGAGATCGCCGAAAGCGGAAAAAATATCCCCAAAGCCGGAGAACCCGCCTTGAAAGCCACTACTACTGAGCCCTTCGAAACCGTACTGATCATAGAGGCGTCGCTTTTCTGGATCGCTTAACACGCTATAGGCCTCGGCCGCTTCTTTAAAGCGAGCCTCGCAGTCGGCGTCGCCGGGATTTACGTCAGGATGGTATTTGCGGGCCAAGACCCGATAGGCCTTTTTTAAAGCCTCGTTATCAGCGTCGCGAGAGACGCCTAATACGTCGTAGTAATCTGTCTTATTATTCATGGAAAAAACTTCCGAAATTTATTTTAAGTTTTAAACTCAGCCCTAATAATAATCCTGGGCCAGAAAAGAGTCTTAAAGATCGGCCAATAAGGTTAACAATAAAACCATGAGGCCCGTTTTTTTGAATTATGGTACCGAAGCCTTAGCCGGAGAAGCCAAAGCCTCTTCGGCGCGATAGGCGTAAAAACGCAAACCTGCCTTAACAGCGTTATCGCGCAAAAGCTTTAACTTATTTTGGTCAGGATTTTGCTCCAAGGCTTTTAGGCATTTAAGATAAAGAAAACAATCGCCCTCTTGGACCGCTCGGTCGGCAATTTGGGTGATTTTCTCAGCATTATTAGCTTTACTATAAAAATCAACGGCCTCACAAAGGCGTTCGGCGACCTCAAGCTCTTGGGCAGCCATAAATAAAGTTTCTGTGGAAGCCTTAAGATTTTCGGACAAATTTCTTCTGCGCTTCCATTCTAAAACCGAAGGCATCAAACTCAAACTCCCTTTTCACCTTAATAAAAGGAGAGGAAAAAATATTGCCAGCCAAAGGCTTAAAGGACCGCCAAAGGGTCTTTTGAACCGGAAAAAAGGCCCATTTATGATTAATCTTCCGACCAGGGCGGTAAAATCAGAAAATTATAGCCGAATTAGATCTAAAAATCAACTTATGATCCTCTCACTCTCCCGCCTCTCCTCTATTATGGCCTAGTTACCCTAGGTCAATACAATATATAGTAGCGAAAAAGAAAAACAGACCTCCTAACTATAGTTAAAAGTTAGCTAAAATCTTTGGGCCGCTGAGGTTGGGCTCAGGTTAAATATGGATAAATGGCCAAAAGATATAAAAAAAAACATCTTCATGCTCTAAAATCCTAAGTCAGAGCTAAAGCCATCAGAGGCTTATTGATAAAAATTAAGGCGCTTGGGCTTAAAAAAACAAAAAAAAGGGCAAACGCTAGACATTTTTTTGGTAGGTAAAAGCAAACGAGGTGGTTTTATCTAGGTACCATTGGCCAGCTCTGGCCAAAATTATGCCACCCAATAAAAAGTAATCATCTTTATGAAGTTGTCAAGTATTTTAAGGCCAATTTTTTGGTTTTTTATAAAAAGTTTCAACCTGATTGATCTAACCTCCCCTAAGTCGCCTTGGTTAGGGCGGCTAAAGTCAAAAAAAAAATTTTCTTCCCAACCGGCTTGATTTTTTTATCAATATTTATTAAATCAAGAAAAAGACTTTCTGATATTTAAAATACTTGACTATCTTGCTATTTTTAGAAGAGAACTTTAATTAAATAGCCAATAATAGTGGCTTAATTGGCCGCCAGCCAAGATAGGTCCAAAGGCGAAGAGTGAAAAAAATAGTATTAGGCTATACTTGATCGAAGCGCAAAAACCTCTTAAAAGCAAAATAGTCTAAAAAATTAACTAGTAATTTTGCTCTGTTACAAATTTAAGGACTGATAAAGGGGACTTTTTGCGCTTCGATCATACTTCTAATTTGCCCAAGCCCTTTGGCAATGGTAAAATTTGGGAGCGCCGTTCCCGTTCATAAGCCTTTCCAGGAGATCTACCGCGCTTTGAGTTTTTAGCAACTCATTTTATACTCTGTAAAGCTGACTTTAATGGATTTTTATAATTGCTAGGGCAATGCCATCCATTAGCCCATACTTAGGCCTTTTTCCAGTCGAGTGGGCAGTAGAAAACAAGGTCTTGAAAAGGCCTTTTGAAGGGTTCTGGAGCGCCAAAGTTTTCAAGCTAGGCCATTGATGACCCTAGCTAGCAAGGGGGCTAACCAACTTGGTCAATTGTTAACCTCTTGAGCAACTCTCTCTCTCTCTGGCTAATAAAAATTAGATGAGTTAATACTTACAGCGGTAAGTCTTACAAGTTACAAAAAAACCACAATGTTTCTTAACATAATTAAAACAAGGGTGGCGACCTTAAAACTACGACCATTAGAAATAGAATTGAGTACGCCGGAGAGGAAATAATATCATGAATTAAGAGCATAACTTAATGGAACGAGCTGGAGTTTTGAGGAAAGTACTCGCTTAGCTGCCGTGACTAGTTTAAGAGCAACTAACGAACTTAAAGGTTGGAAAGAGTCTAAAACCATCCCTTTCACTCTAATTTTTCCTCTCTCTGGGTTAGATGGCTCCTCCACTTACCAAAGCCGCCTAGGTTCACCGATTGCCCTGCTTGTAAAGTTTTTTTATTGGCCGCTAAAACGGCTAAAAACCCAATAAAGAGCCAACCCATGCCCTCCCCCTCTCCCCCGGAACCGCCCTTGGCCGAAAGGCGGGCCTCAATAGAAGAAATAAGCCTCCGCAAAAAAAGACTGGAAAGAGGCATAATCTTACTTTCAATTCTTTTTTTGATTTTATTAATAGCAATTCAGAGGCAATTACTAGATTTAGGACCAGGTTTATCTAGCAATCAAGGCGTAGTCACCTTAGTTAGTATTAACACTTCAGTTTTTCTCCTAGGTTTACTTCTCTTTTTAATCTTAAGAGGCCTCTATAGAATCTTTTTCGAGCGCTTAAGCTACGGTAGCCTTCAGACCAAAATGGTCGTCTCTTTTATAGGCCTATCGCTCCTACCTACGATCTTAATCTTTTATTTTTCCTTTCAGCTCATCGGCCAAGATCAAGAAACTTGGTTTAGCTCAACTATTAAAGAGAGCCTCGAACAAGCCTTAAGTGTGGCCGAGTTTTCAAGAAATATCGAAGTGGATTTGGTTAAGGCCAACACGGAAAAAATAGCGGCCGATTTAAGCTCCCTAATTGGAACGCAAGAAACGCTCAAAAAAGGGCTTAAGCTCTCAAAATTTCTCTCTCTAAAGCTTAAGCTTTTTAACCTCAGCGCCATAGAAATCTACGATAGCGAGGGAAAATTAATAGATAAGGTCGGACGAGGCCACTTAAAGCCCATAGATCCCCTCTGGTTTCAAAACGCCTTAAAAAACCCAATGGAAGTTAAAGCGTCTAAAAAGCAAGAGGATAAAAAAGACGATAAGAGCGAAACTATAGACGAGAATCAAAGCCCCGTTATCGGCCCCGACGCCTTAGGACGTTTTTTCGCCCCCATTACCACATCCGATGGCCTTAAAGGCTTTGCTGCCACTCAACTTAACCCCCTATCGGAAATCGAAACTAACCTTAGTGAAATAAGACAGGGGCTTCAAACCCACTTAGCCGCTTTAGGCATCTCACGCCCTTTTAGGGTCACTCAAATGACCTCTCTAGCCGGGGTGACCCTGTTAGCCGTCTTTATTTCCATCTGGATAGGCTCGCGCTTAGCTAGTTCCTTAGCCGCCCCGGTAACCGAATTGGTCGAGGGCACTAGGAGAGTGGCCAAAGGGGAACTCGATTTCGTTTTAACTCCGACCCACAAAAGCGGCGAGATGGCTCACCTAGTCTCAGCCTTTAATCAAATGACCTCCGAACTAAAGGAAAGCTACTCGGAAATAGACCGCCGCCGCCGTTTTGTGGAAACGGTCTTAAAGCAAGTCTCTAGCGGCGTATTAATCTTAGATCTAGAAAATCACCTGGTTAATCTTAACCAAGCCGCTAGAGAGATGCTGGGGCTAACCTATTTTAAACTCGAAGGCGGCCCGGAGCCAGCAATCATTAAAACTATAGTCGGCCCAGCCGATAATCTATCCCAGGCCCGCTACCACGTTTTTCTCGAATTAGAAAATAAGGTCTTAAGCCTTACTTTAAGGCGGACCACCTTAATCGACGAGGAGGGGCGGGCCCTAGGTTATTTGGTGACTTTTGACGATCTAAGCGAGTTAGAAAAGGCTCAACGATTAGCCGCTTGGAGGGAGGTGGCTAAAAGGATTGCCCACGAAATAAAAAACCCCCTCACCCCCATCTCCCTTTCGGCCCAGCGCCTTAGGCGGCGTTTTGCCAAACGCCTAAACGACGAGCAAGATGGCTCTATCTTTGACGAATGCACCAATGTCATCGTCCGCCAGGTCGAAAATATGAGAAATTTAGTGGACGAATTTTCCCAATTCGCTAGACTCCCTGAGATTAATCCGAGGCCGGCTAATTTTATCAGGGTTATTGAAGAACTCGTCAGCCTTTTTAGGGGGGCTCACCCTAATTTAACTCTCTGTTTAAACATCACTAATCGCCCCGATACTTTTATCTTCGATCCCGAGCAAATCGGCCGAGCAGTAACTAATCTCTTAGTTAACGCCGCCCAAGCCACCTTGGGCCGAGGACGCTTGGAGCTGGCAGTCGATCTAGACGATCTGGCCGGAGTCACTCTAACCGTGGCCGACGACGGGCCGGGGCTACCTCCTAATATAAGAGACAGGATCTTTGAGCCCTACGTGACCTCTGGCCAAGGCGGACAGGGCCTAGGGCTAGCTATCGTTAACGCCATCATTAGGGACCACGGAGGATATATTAGGGTCTCCGATAACTTCCCTAAGGGCACTATTTTTATTATCACTCTACCATATCGCTTAAATTAATTTTTTATCTATTTTTTTTCCATTTTTACTATATTTTTAGGTAAAATAAAATATTATTTACCCTCTATCCGAAAGGTCCCCCTATGACTAGTTCATTTTCACCTATAATTCAATCAAATCCATCTAAACCCATTACCGCTTCCATCTTAGCCACGGGGAGTGAATTAATGGTTGGTAAAAACTTAGACACTAATAGCGCCTGGCTCTCGAGCTTTCTAAATTCGAGAGGAGTAACTGTAGTCCGGCACCTTTCCGTCGGAGACGAACTAGAAAGGTTGATAGAAAGCTTTAGAGAGTGTTTTAAAAGCGACGAAATAACCTTAGTCACCGGAGGGCTAGGCCCTACTGAGGACGATTTGACTAGATTGGCCGCTGCCAGGGCCTTTGGCTTAGATTTGGAGTATAAAACCCAATTAGCCCAAGAAATTGAAGCCTATATTAGAAGACGGGGCTACCCCTGCCCTCAAAATAACCTCCGCCAGGCCTGGCTACCCAAAGGGGCACTAATTGCGCCTAACAAATGGGGCACTGCCCCAGCCTTTGCTCTAGAGGGCCCCGAAAGGCTGATGGTCTTTATGCCTGGCGTTCCGCAAGAGATGAAAAATATCGCCGAAAGCTGGATAGATCCTAAATTAAAAGAAAAATTTTCCTCTCGTCTCGGTCTCGTTAGAACCACCGTTTTAAGGGCGGCCGGTCTTGGGGAGAGCGTGGTTGATAAGCTTTTAGACGATCTCGTAGCCGGGGCCGAAAACCCTAAAATCGGTTTTCTAGCCGGGCTCTACGAAACTAGGATCCTCATCTCCGTTAAGGCCGCCGACGAAACCGAAGCCGATAGGCTAGACGGGAAAATTATAAGCGAGATAGTTAAGCGTCTCGGCTCTCACTACGTGGGCCGAAATGAAGAAACTATCGCTTCCAGTGTCTGCGCTATGATAGAAGAAAAAAATCTTAGGTTAGGGCTAGTAGATTCTTTGAGCGAGGGTCGAGCCGGGGAGCCTTTCGTTAAGCTCTTAAAGTCAGAAAATCTAGCCGGAAGTTTTATCGTTAGCCCTAATGATTTAAAAGCAGCCCAAGAAGCCCTCTTTGAAAAATTTGGGGCCTCAATCGTCATCTCTCTCTTTGGGAAAATCTCTGACCGAAACCCGGTTAAGGAGGGTGAACTGGTCATTGATTACGAAACCAAAATCTTACGTAAAGACCCGAAAAGCTTAAAAATCGAAGAGGTCTTGCGCCGAGAAAGACCAAGCGGCGGGCCCAAGGACACCTCACTATCTAGAGCCGCCTCAACCATGGCCTTTGAGCTATGGAACTGGCTTAAAGGCAAGGAGTTAAAATAAAGGTAATCGTTCTCCTGACCCTTTATTTCCACACGTTCGATTGATAAGCGGCTTTTGATTTGTAATTGAATTTCACCACGCGACTATAGTACTACAACAAACAGGGACTATTTACTCATCAATGAATTATTATTTCATATAATTGTGAAAAACTTATTAAATAATTAAGTTGATAAATAAAAATCCAATCCTCCATGATAGGAGAATTAAATTTTTTATCATCTATGGTTTTGGTGGATTAAATCTATCGTCTTTAGGTGGTAGCTTTAGCATATCGTCTTGTAAACGTTCACTAGAAAAGAACTTGAGCAACGTGAGATTCACTGAGACGAATCTCTAAAGGTGTCCTTTCCGCCCTGCGTTGATTATGCTGGGCCAAACATCGCCTTGACTATGGGGCTACCTTCGTAGATAGCCAGGCCTAAGTCAATAATCTCTTTAGCGTCATACCTGACTATGCCATGGTAATCCTTTTCTTTTATGTCACTTAGGGCTTTTCGCACGGCTTTGTTCAAGAGATCCTCAATTTGGTCGGTGGAGAGAGATAACCCAGAGACCGCCTTCCATAAGATCTGTTTAATTTCGTCCTTGGTCAATTTTTCCTTGACCGCATTTGCTAGGGCCAGCTTTCTTTCCACCGTGGTAAGGGCCTTATTGGCATACTTAGCAAGAATCTTGTCCTGTAGCGATTTGGTCAAGATGTCGTCAGGAGCTTC
Source organism: Deltaproteobacteria bacterium (assembly GCA_031288745.1). Classification (GTDB taxonomy): domain Bacteria; phylum Desulfobacterota; class Desulfarculia; order Adiutricales; family Adiutricaceae; genus JAITQT01. The sequence continues at coordinate 1,246 of JAITQT010000158.1, read as the reverse complement.
CGCGAGCATTTCCTCAATATCCTCAAACGGGAGTTTGGACCTGATGACCTCGGCCAAGGCATGGTTCCTGGCTTCCAGCTCCAGATTAAACTTAGCCCAATTGGCCAGAAAACCGTCTTGCTCGTCTAGGGTCAGGGATTTTTTATTAGAAAAGGGAGAAAATTTGAGCTCAATGATGACGTAAATGCGCCCTGGCAGCTCAAGGAGCAAATCGAGGCGGTTAGCGAAGCCAGGCAGCTCGCTTATGACCTTAAAACCCATAGTCATAAGGATAAGCTGGATATAGGCGTGAAAGGTTTTCTCATCGTCCGGCCTCTGATAGTAAGATATAGGCGAGATAAAATCTGTCAATATGCTGCTAACGATCTTTGTGTTCCGTTGCACGATCGCATCACGAAGCTCATTACCCTTAGTCTGAACATCTTTTATTGACTTCAATTGTAAAATAACCGCAAAACAATCCTTGTAGTATACAGAGTACACCTCGAAATTGGGGACCCTGAAAGTGTATGACGGAAGTGACTCTGTATCATTAGTGAGAGTATTTATTGTTGGTGATGAGAATGAGGTTGTTTTATCCAAGGTCAGATAACCGCTATGGAAGAGGACAGGCACGGCTTGGAGCTGAGTAAGTTCCGTTTTTCCCACCTCAACGGAGAGATACGCTTCCAGCCTGGGCATGAGAAAATCCATGGGCCTGGCCTGGATCAGAGCGGTCAGGTGACCGGGCCGCCCGCTTTTGAGCCAATAGTGGTCGAAGGATTTGTTGCGAAAGAAAAAGAGGATGGAGTATGGATTGAGGACCCTAGTCGGGCCACCCCAATTGTAGCCGTCATACCATTTGAGAATTTCCGCTTTCAAATCCGCCAGGTTGACGGGGGGCTTCGACTTGCCAGAATTTTTGAGGCCGGCCAGGGTCGCCTCCATTCTGTCGGCGAAAAGGGGATCGAACTCCTCGAGGGTAAAGCCGCAGATCCCGGCGTATTGGGGATCAAGCGAGATGTCAACGAGGTGGTTGGGGCCGGAATCCATGGAAGTCAGGGCGTATCTGGTTATCCCGGTGACCATGGTGAAATGGACGCAAGGCGAGACAGTTGGCTTTTTGAGAGCGGCGAAAAAGGTATGGAGAATTTTGGCGTTAGCTTTGGCCAGCGTCGGGTCGTCCATATAATTTGTCACCGGGGCGTCATATTCGTCTATGAGCGCCGCGACTTTGGTCTTGTTATTATTTTCGTAAAGAGCCTTA
>JAITQT010000127.1 GCA_031288745.1 Deltaproteobacteria bacterium | reverse complement strand
CCCTTGGCCGCCTAGCCAGACCTCTTGTTTCTCGGGGGCCCAAAATACTTCTAAAATCTGCGTCTCTAATAAGCTCCGGCGCAATAAATCCAACCTTAAGGATTCTTTGATTTCTTTTTTCTTAAAGGTGTTAGGTTTGCTCCCGGTTTGAGCTACAAAACGGTATTCGGCGATTTGATAGTAACGGTTAAGGATCTTAGCCGGCAGGCGCCTCGAGTCCTTACGTAGAGAAAAAGCTATAAATTCTCCAAAGCGAAAAGATTCGGGTTTAAATTCGGTCGAATAAATATCAAAGAAGTTAACCCAGCCTTGGCTAGAATCTTCCGGTGATTTTTCGATATCAACGAAAGCTTTTTGAGTAAGACTCTCGATTAAATATTCGTCGGTTAAGTCTTCTGGCTCTTGCGTTAAGCGGTAGCGCGAGAGGGTGAGACCGCCTTTGATAAAGCCCATTGGCGCTCCAAAAAACGTTGGTCAAATTGGACCAAAAATTATCCAAAAAGGGTGCCCCCCCTTAAAGTCACCGCTTTTTTATAGAGATAAAAGCCAAAAAAATTGGGGCCGAGGGGGCCTCTAGGAAGATTTATACTTTACTTTGAAAATCGACTAATTTCAAGCCCGTCAATTTTGGTTTATTTGACGATATGAAACGAAAAATCGTCTTTTTTTTTGTCTACTAAAATGTTAAGCTATGCAAACAGGTCCGTAGGCAAAGCCTAAATTTGGCTAGAGAAAAAAAGCCCCTCTGTCGGGGCGTTTTTTCTGACTAGTCTCTAATGCGTTTTTTAAGTTTGTAATGACCTTATAAGATGATATTGCTAACGGATCAGTTTTCGTTCACAAAAGTGAACGTTGCGGTGCCAAGCCTATTGAAAGGGACGACACGTACCGCAACAATGTAGCCACCGATAGGAGCTTAGTAATTTTAACATCAATCCAAGTTAAAATATAAGGGTGGTGTACCGACTTTAGTAGAAACCTTAAAAGAACTAATGTTAAGATCTTAAGGCGTATTCTAAAATTTAATTACAACTCGAAAGCCGCTACTAGCCGCAACGTGGGGAAAAAAGACTTGGTGAACGGTTACACGGATCATAAGCTAAAAGAGAGCTACTGCGGGGCGGCGCGGCCCTTAAATATAGTCCAATAGCAACTAAGAATGTTTATTATCGAAAAAAATTGAAAAGAGAAAAAAATGAGAGTTTACAATTTTAACGGCGGCCCTGCCGCCATTTCTCAATCGGTTCTGGAACGGGTGGCTAACGAAACGCTCGACTGGAACGGTACCGGTATGTCGATTATGGAAAACAGCCATAGGGCGAAAGAAGTAGTCGATATGGCCAATAAGGTTAATCAAGACATTAAAGAGCTTTTGGGTTTGTCTGAGGAGTGGAAGGTCCTATTTTGTCAGGGTGGGGCCTCTCTACAATTTGCCATGGTCGCCCTAAATTTCGCACCCAATGGGGCCCCCTGTGATTATATCAACACTGGTCTGTGGTCTACTAAAGCTTTTCTAGAGGCTAAATTGTGCGGCGCGGGAGCTAGATTAGCCGCTAGTAGCGAAGCCGACGCTTTTACATATATCCCTTCTGAATTTGACTTTTCTAAGGATTCCAATTACGTTTATCTGACCTCCAATAATACTGTCCGGGGAACTCAGTGGTCAGCGTTTCCTAAAAACGCTCCGGCCCCTTTGATCGCTGATTTTTCCTCCGACTTTTTGTCGCGCACAGTCGATTTTAGCCCCTTCGCTTTGGTTTTCGCCGGGGCCCAGAAAAATTTGGGTCCGGCTGGTTTGACTATAGTTCTAGTTAGGGAAAATTTTCTTCAAAAAGGTGCTAAAAATATACCTCATATGCTCGATTATCATACCTATCTCGAGCATGAAAGCATGTACAACACTCCTCCCGTCCACGCCATCTACGTCTCCGGTCTAGTTTTAGATTGGCTTAAAAACTCTATCGGAGGGCTTAAAGCCATAGAAAAAATAAATAGGGCCAAGGCGGCCGACCTTTATGCGGCTATAGACGATTCCTTTGGCTTTTATCGCGGCACGGCCAGAAAAGATAGCCGCTCGCTTATGAACGTAACCTTTCGCCTTCCAAGCGAAGAATTGGAAAAGAATTTTCTAAGCCTTGCCAAAAAAGAAGGAATGGTCGGCTTAAACGGCCATCGCAGCGTTGGAGGCATTAGGGCCTCGCTCTATAACGCTGTGCCAGTCGAGGCGGTCATGGCTTTGATTTCATTTATGAAAGAATTTCAGAAAAAAAACGGCTAATAATTTAGGGGGATTTATGTCTTTTAAGGTTCTTATAACCGATAAAATTGAATCGGTCTGCGCCGACGTCTTCGCCAAGGCCTCCTTTTTGGCTGAGGAAAAACCTACTTTACCCGCCAAAGATGTTGAGGCCATAATAGGGGGTTACGATGCTTTGGTGGTTAGAAGCGCCACTGAAGTAACCGAGGCTATCTTAAAAAAGGGTACCGAAGGGGCGCTAAAAATAGTTGGCCGAGCCGGGGCAGGAGTCGATAATATCGATTTGGCTGCGGCTAAGCGTTTGGGGGTGGAGGTGATTAACACCCCCGGGGTTAATGCCAACGCCGTGGCCGAGCTGGTCATTAGTTATCTAATTATTTTAAGCCGCAAGTTGTGGCCAGCCCTTGATTCTCTTAAAGCAGGTAAATGGGACAAAAAGAGCTTAACCGGGTTTGAAATCAAAGGTAAAACCATAGGCCTTATCGGCTTGGGGGCGGTGGGGCGCTTGACAGCGGCTAAGGCCAAAGCCTTGGGCCTTAAGGTTTTAGGCTATGATCCTTACTTTTCCGCCGACTCGGCCGAGACCTTAGGGGTTAAGAAGGCGGAGCTTTCAGAAATCTTTAGCCAATCTGATTTTATCTCTCTCCACTTACCTAAAACTCCAGAAACCACTAATCTCGTTAACCAAACAACCTTGGCCTTGATGAAAAAATCGGCTTTTCTCATTAACTGCGCCCGAGGCGGCTTAGTAGATGAAAAGGCGCTATATGTAGCTTTAAAAGAAGGCCACCTAGCCGGCGCGGCTGCAGACGTTTTCGAAGAGGAGCCTCCCGGCCCCTCTCCTCTCTTAGAGCTGCCAAACTTCGTAGCCAGTCCTCATATAGGGGCCTCCACCGTGGAGGCTCAGCTGGGAGTGGCCATAAAGGCGGCCGAACTAATCGTCGAATACCTCACCAAAGGTTCTTTTACCAGTTGACCTCTTCTATTTTGACCATGGCTTTAGTCCTGGCGGCTCTGGTCGGGCCTCCCGTCTTGGGTCCGCCAGAGCCGATTTTTTTTGAGCCTGGCCGCCTTATGGCCCCAAGTTCAGGTCCGCCGGCCATAGAGACAGAGCCAAAAAATCCCTCTTTGTCGGCCCGTCGTCGCCAGGCTTACCAACGGGCGGTCTCTTTTATTATGGAAGAGCGCTTCGATGAGGCCTTGGCCTTTATCCGTAAGCAAAGCGCCTCGATTCGGGACTTTCGAGGGCTTAAGGTCTTAGAGGCAGGGCTATTGTCGGCTTCCGACGTTCGCCAATCGTTGGAACTCTATTACCAGGTTATAAATTCTAAGGGTCGAGATCGCCATTGGTCTAGAGCTATGGTCGGCTATCGATATACCTTGGAAAGACTGTCTGAAAAAGGCGACTTTGGTTCTAGGGCTAAGCTTATTAGAACGCTGGGTTTGGAGTGGCGCAATAGGGAGGCGATAAGGTTAATAGAGCGCTCTTTAGCCCAAGATGATTTGCCCAGCCCTCTACGAGAGGAGCTAAATTCATACTTAGCCGTCTTGGCCTTAAGATTGGGTGACTTTGCGGCCGCAGGGGCTGCCTGGGAAGGAAAAAAAGACACATCTTCGCTAAAGTGGCTTTCCACCTTAAGACTTAGGCAAGGTCGATTTGAGGAGGCGGCTGCGGCTAGAGAGGAACTAGCCAAAAGGTTAAAGGGGGCGAGTAGGAGCCGTGAAAGAGAGAGGTTATTTGATATTTTAACTAAGGCCGGCTTTACCCAACGGGCCGAGGAAACTCTTTCGCTAAGTCCTGAGCTAAAAAAAATGTCCCCTGATTATAACTTTCGCTTGGGACTATCGGCTTTGGCGGCTAATCGACCTGATCAGGCTGCGGCTTATTTTGAGCTTGAGAGAAACCGACCTAAAGGGCGCTGGGTCGAAAGCGATTACTTTAAAGCCAGGGCCCTGGAAGTCCAAGGGGATTTAGAGGGGGCTAAAGACTTTTACCGAAGAGCTGCGGTGGGGCCTTTAGGCTATTACCGATTATTAGCCGAAGGCCGTTTGGCCACCCTTACCGGAACCATGGTTCGCTTGCCCTTGGGCTCTTTAATAGTAAGGCTTTTAGCTGGCCCAGGAGGGGATAGCGATAAGCTGGGCTTTTATTTGTGGCTCTCTGAGCGACTTAATCCACCATTTTCTTTAGCCTATTTACTTAAAACTGATTTTAAAGGCTCAAGCGATAGGGATTTGACCTTACGCGACGTTAGCTGGTATTTAAATAGCGGCCAATATCACTTGGCCCTAGAGCATTTAAAATCAGCCAACGATAATTACCTTAAGCCTAAAACGGCCCCCGACGACCCTTTGGCTGGATCTTTAATCTATCTATCGGCCAAATTAGGCTATTATCGTCTGACTGTGGGGCTTTTAAACCGTCTTAAGGTTGAGCCTGATTTTCAAGGCCGGCGCTGGAATCACCCTTTAGTTTATAGCGAGCCGGTCCTTTTCGCTTGGAAGCGTTTGGGCCTGGCCCCTCAATTGACTCTTTCAGTTATTCGCACCGAGAGCGCTTTTGAGCCTGAGGCAGTCTCCCTTTCCAACGCTAGAGGCTTAATGCAGCTTTTGCCCTCCACTGCCCTTAGCCTGGCTCAAATCGAAGGCGAAATTCTTAAAGAAGAGGAACTCTTCGAGCCCAATTTAAACATTCGTTACGGGACTAATTATTTAGCTAACCTAATTCGCTCCTTTGGTTCTTCCGCCTTGGCCTTAGCCGCTTATAACGGAGGGCCATTTAATATTAAGGCCTATATGACCGCCTTAGCCGATAGACCGCTCGATCTTTTTATTGAAACTCTACCGTTTGCGGAAAGTTCAAGATACGTTAAGGTTGTTTTAGAGAGTGTAGCCGTCTACGAGGCCTCTTATTTGGGTTTATATAATTATCTTGATTTTACTTCACCTGTGGGGCCGCCCCCGGAAAAGTTGTTGGATTTTTGATCTTGAAATAAAAATCCTTGGCCCCGTTTTGGCCTTAAGGCGTTAGCTCCTTTTCTAATAGGCGAGATTAAACTTATATAATTGATTTTAGCGAAGGGCTCATTTGGACGAGACTAATAATAAAACTGAGGCCAAGGACCAAGATTTGGCTTTCGAGCGGGGTTCAGGCCAGATCAAGGCGCTAATATATCCGGATTCTATTGGCTTTCTTTCTATCTTAAGAGCCTACCGGCCACTTTCTGGCCAAGATTTAGGTTTTGAATTAACGATACAAAAACCCGGTAAGGCGGCTGAGGAAGTGGTTAAAGAGATGGCCAAACAGGCCTTTTTTCTTTGGCCCGATTGGTATCCATCAAGTTTTTGGGCCTCCATTTTAGCCTTAAACAAGCCTTTTGAGCCCCATGAAGGCTTAGCTAGAGCCTCGATAGATAGGTCATGGCTAGCTAAAGCCTTTGAAGCGGTGACTAAAAAGCTTGAATTTCCTTTCTTTTCTGAGATGCTTTTAGAGCTTCAAGCTAGCCAGTTGTCTCTTGTACTTTATGGGCGAATAAGCCGAGCTATCTTAGTGGTCCCTAATATCTCTTACGTTGATGGGGCTCTTAGAAGTTTGGCTAAAAATATCGAATGGTTGGCTAGGGAGACTAGTTTAGAGCTAAGCGTATTACTCCCGCAATCTTTAGCCCAACGAACGGCTTTGGAGAGCCTTGTTTATCGGGCGCAACGAGTTGATATCGATCTAGAGCCTTTTAAAACTATAGAAGATCAAAAGTCACCCCCAAAAAAACTAAAAGATCCATTTTCTAAGCCTGATTTTGATGGTAAAAGCCTATTTGACCAGTGTTCTATAGGCTCTGAAAAAAAAATCGCCCTAGAGGGTCTTAGCCAGCCTTTCCATTCAATTATCGGTCAGCCTCATCCCCATAGCCAGTTAGAGATAAAACTGGCTCAGTCTTTACTTCTTGATAAGCGCCTTAAGGACTTGTTTTTGTTTAATCAGAGGCTTGAGGTTAGGGGGGGTTATTTAATAGTTGATTTGTTTTGGCCCCTTGGAGGCTTGGCTGTGGAAGTGGACGGATACGCTTATCATAGTGGCCTTAGCGCTTTTATTAACGATCGCCACCGTGATTATTTACTAACTTTAGCCGATCTAACTATCTTAAGACTGACTGCTTGGGAGATAGATCAAGACGCAGAAAAGGCTAGAGAAAAGATCTGGGAGATAGTCCTTTTTCTGGCCCAAAAAAAGGGGCTTAAATTATCTAGTCGCCACTAAAAAAGTCGCAAAAAATTTTAAAAATTTAAAGGAACCCGCCGCGGCAGACTTTAAAATTTTTTCAAAATCAGCCGTCTTTATAAATTATTAAATTTTAGCATATTTTAACGATATCTTAAAATTAAAGCAAATTA
>JAITQT010000107.1 GCA_031288745.1 Deltaproteobacteria bacterium | reverse complement strand
CAAATTCTATGACCGCACATTGAAGCCCTAGGCAGATGCCAAAAAAAGGCTTCTTATGGGTTCTTGCGTAGCCTATGGCTAGGATCATGCCGTCAATCCCTCTAGGGCCAAAGCCGCCAGGCACTAAGACTCCTTGAGCGTCTTTTAGGTAGTTTTCGACATTTTCAGGCTTAAGCTCTTCAGCGTTTATGTAGTTAAAGTCTATCTTGGCCTCGTGGGCTAAGGCCCCATGGGTTAGAGCCTCGTGAAGGCTCTTATAGGCCTCGATGAGTTCTACATATTTACCAACTATAGCGATAGAAACGCGCTTAGTTAAGCTTGACTGGCGCTTAACTAGATCGACCCAAGGATCAACTCTCGGTAGGGTATTACCTAGTCTTAAAAGAGAAGAGACCTTTCTTTCCAAGCCTTCCTGATAGAGCTTAATGGGTAGCTCGTAAATATTTTCCACGTCTACGGCGGTAAAGACAGCGTCCTTAGAGACGTCGCAAAAAAGAGCGATTTTAGTTTTAGATTCCGGGCTAATGGGTTTATTGGAGCGGCAGATGATAATATCGGGCTGTATACCTATGCTCCTAAGTTCTTTAACGCTATGCTGGGTGGGCTTAGTTTTAGGCTCTCCTGTAGTTGAGAGGTAAGGTACTAAAGTTAAGTGCAGAAAAAGGCAACGGCTCTTACCAAGCTCAGCTTTAAGCTGCCTTAGAGTTTCTAAGAAAGGAAGGGATTCTATATCGCCCACGGTCCCGCCCACTTCCACCAAAACCACGTCCATATCGGGCGAAGACATGCTTAAAATAGCGCTTTTAACTTCGTCGGTTACGTGGGGGATGACCTGGACCGTGCCCCCTAAGTACTCACCGCGCCTTTCCTTAGATAAGACTTGACTGTAAATGCGCCCCGCCGTATAGCTTGAGCGAGAGGTCATGGGCGTAAGTAAGTAACGCTCGTAATGACCTAGGTCCATATCGGTCTCCGCCCCGTCGTCGGTCACGTACACTTCCCCATGTTGATGGGGGTTCATGGTGCCAGGGTCGAGGTTTAAGTAAGGGTCAAGCTTTTGCATAGAGACGTCAAGGCCCTTACTTTTAAGAAGTGCGGCCAAGGAAGCCGAAGTAAGACCCTTACCTAAAGAGGAGAGCACTCCGCCGGTAATAAAGATGAATTTAGTGTTGTGGCGCATCAAGATACCTCGGATACGAGTTAAGATAAAAGGGCTCAAAATTAAGGGCGCTTTAAAGGCTTAAAAACAATTTGGAGAGCTTTAAAAGGGGCTTAAGAGAGCTAAGAGAGGGTCTATTAATTTTTTAAGTTTATCGATATAAAAAAATCTATCTAAATAATAATTTAAACTTTAATAAACTATAATTAGTACTTTTTTAAGTTCTATAAAAAATTATCATGATTTCATTTATAAGAGCTAAAAAAGTAGATTTATTGAGTCGTTAAGTGTTTTTTTTCTAGCTACTCCCATTATCTATTCCCATTCAATAGTAGCCGGGGGTTTGGTGGAGATATCGTAGAGCACTCTATTTATGCCAGGGACCTCGTTAATTATGCGTCCTGAAATCTTAGAGAGTAACTCTTGAGGTAACCGGGCCCAGTCGGCGGTCATGGCGTCTACGCTGGTAACGGCCCTAACGACTGCAGCCTTGCCATAAGAGCGGCCGTCACCCATGACCCCAACGGATCGAGCGTCTAGGAGGATGGCAAAGGCCTGCCAGATCTCTTTTTCTAGAGAAAAGTTTTTAAATTCTTCTCTAACCACAGCGTCAGCTTTTTTTAGAATCTTAAGAGCAGACTCGGTAACCTTACCGCTAATTCTTATAGCCAGTCCTGGGCCTGGGAAGGGTTGACGCCATAAAAGAGAGTCGGGTACGCCCAATTGTTGACCTAAGATTCTAACCTCATCTTTAAATAAATCTCTTAAAGGCTCTATCAGAGGGAAAGGTAAGTGCTTAGGTAGCCCCCCCACGTTATGATGGGATTTAATCTTAGCTGAGGGCCCATGCGGGGAGACGCTCTCTATAACGTCGGGGTATAAGGTCCCTTGGGCTAAAAAATGGACCGGGCCTATTTTTTTGGCCTCTCGAGCAAAGACGTCTATAAAGGTCTTTCCTATTATTTTTCTCTTTCTTTCCGAATTAACCACGTCTTTTAGTTTACTTAGAAAGATCTTTCCGGCCTTAACTAATTTAAAATTAACTTTAGGGTAGGCGCTCCTAAAGGCTTGAGTCACTTGCTCGGCTTCGTTTAATCTTAGTAGTCCGTTATCAACAAAGACGCAGTAAAGCCTATTACCAAGCACTGAGCTTAAGAGGGCTGCGACCACAGTTGAATCGACTCCCCCGCTATAGGCTAAGAGAACTCTCTTATCGGGGGCGGTAAGGCGTTCTATATTTTTAATGGCTTGGCTAGCAAAGCTAGAGATTTGCCAATTGGGCTTAAGCTTGGCGATCTTAAAAAAGTTCTTTAAGATCTCTTCTCCAAAATTAGTATGATGGACCTCAGGATGAAATTGGATGGCGTAGAGGGCTCTTTTTTCATCGCCCATAGCCGCTATCTCTAGCTCAGGGGTTTTTCCAGTAATCTTAAAGCCCGAGGGTACCGTGAGCACCCTATCTCCGTGACTCATCCAGACCTGAAAAGGGCCCTTATTTTTAAGATTAAAGAGTTGGCAATTACCTAGAGGCGTAAATTGGGCCGGACCATATTCGCCAAAGGCCTCGTTAGTTAATTTTCCGCCAAAGCTTAAGGCCATTAGCTGCATGCCGTAACAGATGCCTAAAGTTGGTAAAGAGGCTTTAACTAAGAGCGGGTCTAGTTTGGGCGAATTTGGGGTTAAAGCGCTGGCCGGCCCCCCGGAAAGGATTAGGGCCCCGGGCTTTTTATCTAAATAAGGTTCGGGATTTAGACCGTAAGGCATTATTTCGGCAAAAAAGCCAGCCGCTCTGGTTTTGCGGGCAATGAGCTGGGTTAGCTGGGAGCCGTAATCGACTATGAGGATATGGTTTGACATATTAAGACCCTCTAAAAAACTATGACCATGGAAACAGGCTCGACGGGGCCCTTAGAAAAAAAGTTAAGCTAATCAAAGATATTAAACTAAAGCTACCAAACTACAAAGGGAGGGGCTTTAAAATTTTGAGTAAAGCCCTCTTTAGGGATTTTTTGATTAGCTTTGAAAATGAAAAGGCTGGCCTTAGCCTTTTTAGCTAAAGGCAAAAAAAGCTATCGAAAGACAGAGTCTGACTTAAAAGCGTAGGCGAGGCGAGATACATGTTATAATACTTTAGCTCGATTTAGTGTCTGTTCACAAATGTGAACGTTTAAGGGCCCGTTCACAAGAGAGAACGTTGCGGTGCCAAGCCTATTGAAAGGGACGAGACATACCGCAGCAATGTAGCCCCCTATAGGAGTTTAGTAATTTTAACATTAATCGAAGTTAAAATATATGGTTGGAGTAGAGAGCAAAGTAGAAACGTTAAAAGAACTAATGTTAAGAATTTAAGGGTATGCTAAAACTTAATTACCACTCGAAAGTCGCTACCAGCCGCAACGTGGGGAAAAAAAAGACTTGGTGAACGGTTACTCGATTTAAAAGGCCCTTGGCCCCCAAAGGCTAAGGCCTAAGCGTCTTATTTTAAATACATTTAAGTTGGCCCAAACATTAACCCCCCCGGCCATCCCTTTAATAGTCTCATACTCTTGGTCTGGGTTATATCTTTGAGATTTCTTGATTTATAACGCTAAGGGCTGATTTAGTTTTAGAGTTAGCTGGCCATCTTGATTTGGAGGTTTTTTTATTGGCCTAAACCTGGTCAGATTTTTTTATTTTCTTTTGACCAAGAGAGCTTGTTTTTTTTCTTATTTATCACGCTTTCGTGATTTTTATTTTTTTTTGGGTACGCTCTTGTCAAAAAATTATCTCTTTTGCTTTGGTTCGGCCCTCTAATTTGGGCCTCTTTTTTTTTCTTTAATGGCCTAGTGGTGGGCCGGGCCTTTTGGAAGACCATTTTATAGATCTCGCTCTTTTCTCTTTTTTAGCCCCAATATGGCTATATCTTTTGGTTATAGGCTTTCTCGAATCTATTTTAGGGTCTTAAACTGGGCTCTTAAGCTTTATTGGTGCTTTACTTGGGGCTTTTTAGCCTTTATAGAGAGAGGCGAGGCTTAGCCTTGGGCCTCATTGGCATATACTTTGCATCAAAGTTTAAGAAGTTGTTTTTTACAATTTTGGTTCTTTTTTCACTCCATAGCTCTGGCTCTAGGAGCAGCGCTCTTAAGGCTAACTAAAGCCTTTAAGCTTTTTAACCCCTGTAGTTTACTTCGGTTGTAACCATTCACCAAGTCTTTTTTTACCCATGTTGCGGCTGGTAGCGACTTTCGAGTGGTAATTAAGTTTTAGCATACCCTTATGTTCTTAACATTAGTTCTTTTAACGTTCCTACTTAGCTCTCTAATCCAACCATATATTTTAACTTTGATTAATTTTAAAATTACTAAGCTCCTATAGGGGGCTACATTGCTGCGGGATGTGTCGTCCCTTTCAATAGGCTTGGCACCGCAGCGTTCTCTCTTGTGAACGGGCCCTTAAACGTTCACATTTGTG
>JAITQT010000100.1 GCA_031288745.1 Deltaproteobacteria bacterium | reverse complement strand
TAAGCTCCTATAGGGGGCTACATTGCTGCGGGATGGGTCGTCCCTTTCAATAGGCTTGGCACCGCAGCGTTCTCTCTTGTGAACGGGCCCTTAAACGTTCACATTTGTGAACTGACACTTTCCGGGAGCGTTTTACCTTGGCTATCTAGGAAAACTAAGGGGAGGTTTGACTCCTTGGCGAACTTTTGAACGTCTATTAAGTGCATAGCCTGGACTATGTAGGGTTTATCTACCTCCCCTAACTTTTCCAGAAAGCCGTCAGCGTGCTCGTGCGTGGCAAAAACGGGAATGAAATCGCCTTCACCCACGTTCAATACTAGCATAGAATCACGAAAGTCGGTTATGGGAAAGGTTAAAACCCAAAGCCAGGTTCTAGCCTGGGGGTGCTCACCGGGTTGCGGCGGAATATAGTCTATCTCATCAGTCATTTAAATACCTTAAAAATTGATATAGATTGCTCACCAGTTCGTCTGAACTTTAAAGATCTGCCTGGCTGAAAATACTTAGTCCTTGTGGTTCAAGCGCCGGGGAGTGGCCTTGCCCTTCTTGAATTTTTACAATCACTCCGGTCTTAAGCCAACTTTTTTAGCTCTAAGCTAAGTTGGTAAACCTAAGAAAACCTAGTGACGTCTCGAAAACGGCTGAATATTTTTAAATTCTCAAACGCGTCAGCCAAAATAGAGGGTGCAAACGGGAAAGACAAGCTACAAATTAAAATAGTCGGCGCTACTAAAGCGTTCACTCGTCATATGGCCCAATCCACAATACCGAGGAGGCGAACCGGTAATCTAAGAATCCTATTAAAAAAAACAACGCTTTTGAAAGGCCTACCTAAAGCCTAACGAGGCGGTTGGCCGTAGATAAAGCGTCTACATAAGTCGACCGGAACAAATATTTAGGCCATAATGGTTACAGCCCTCTCTTTCCTTTTTAGTAACCTTCACCAAGTCTTTTTTTCCCCACGTTACGGCTGGTAGCGACTTTCAATTTGTAATTGAGTTTTAGCATACCCTTAAGAGCTTAACAATAGTTCTTTTGAGGTTTTTACTTAGCTCTCTGCTCCACCATATATTGTAACTTGGATTAATGTTAAAATTACTAAGCTCCTATAGGGGGCTACATTGTTGCGGTACGTGTCTTCCCTTTCAATAGGCTTGGCACCGCAACGTACTCTCTTGTGAACGGGCCCTTAAACGTTCTCATTGGTGAACGTACACAAATAAATAAATATGAAGGCCTTTTAAAGCCGGTCTATGCAGTCTAAAAGAAAGCCAAAAACTAAAATTTAAAGAGATTAGGCCTTGCCAACGGAGAGCAAAAGGGTTGAAGGGCAAAAGCTGAGTAGGCTAAGGCCTAATTTTAAAGATAGAAAAAGGGGTTGGCCAACTTTGGGAGTTAAAAGCCAGGCTTTTTCGAAAAAATTCAAGCTACTAGTACTATTAATCCCACCATAGTGAGCTAAAGGCTTGAAAGATAGTCCTTTATAGCGGTAAATTTATTGAGAAAACATTTTTATTGTCAAAAGAAAATTTTAATGATTGAATGAAATTTGTTACAGCCATTAATCGTAGCTTATTAGGCCGTAAGACAAGAGAGTCGACCGCCAAGCGCCACACCCGACGATCGGTTCCCTTGGCCGGACAGAACCTCTCAGCCCTCCCCGCAAAATCATTATACAACAAGTTATCCCTAAAACTTACTCTATATCAGGAAAATATATGGCCAGTCGCATCAAGCTATTGCCCGAGAGCCTAATTAACCGTATAGCCGCTGGCGAGGTGGTCGAACGGCCAGCCTCAATCGTTAAAGAGCTGATGGAAAATAGCCTTGACGCTGGGGCCACCAGAATCAAGGTCGAGATAATCGACGGGGGAAAAAAGATAATCAGGGTCTCCGACAACGGCCACGGCTTAAACCGTGAGGAACTTTTTTTATGTTTAGAAAGACACGCGACCAGTAAACTAACGCCGGAAAGCGACCTTATGGATATAAAAACCCTTGGTTTTAGGGGCGAGGCCTTACCCTCCATAGCCGCAGTCTCAAAATTAACCATTCTTAGCTCCGATGGTCACAATCAAGGGCACAAACTTATTACTGCCGGTGGCAAGATTATTAGTCTAGAGCCGGCCCCGTTTAATCAAGGAACCATGGTAGAAGCGGCCGATCTTTTTTATAACGTGCCGGCCAGAAAAAAGTTTCTTAAAACCGATAACACCGAAAGGGCCCACGTAATAGAGACGGCCCAAAGATACGCCCTTTCTAAGCCGGATTTGAGGCTATCCTTATTTTGCGACGGCAAAGAAATTTTTTCAATCGACGAGCGCTCGGATATTAACGGGAGGATCCTTAAAGTTCTCGGGCGCGAGGCGGCGGAAGATTTAAGGCCCTTTGTGGGCGAAGAAGAAGGTATGAAGATTAAGGGTTGGCTCTGCGGCCCCAGGGCCGCCTCTAGGGTCAACAGTTCTCTCTTTCTCTACGTTCTTGGGCGCCCGGTACGCGATAAGCTTTTAACCAAAGCAGTAGTCCAAGGCTACGGAAAGGCACTACCACAAGGACGCTGGCCGGCCGGGGTCATCTTTGTGGACCTAGACGGCAATGCGGTGGACGTTAACGTCCACCCGGCTAAAATAGAGGTTCGCTTTCGAGATAGCTCAGCCGTTTTTAACCTCTTAGCCAAGGCCGTCAAAGAAACAATTGATTACTCGCCACTTTTTATTAGAGATCTTGGCCCAGACGAGCGAAAGCCTCTCTTAGATAATCACTCTAACCACGAAGTAAGCCATCTAGAGTTGGAAAAAAAACCTTTCTGGCGGGGGCCCTCGTTTTCTTTTGGCCAGCCAAACAAAAAATCACCTAAATCAGATTCGGCCCCCCTCCCTCCTCCCCCTTGGCTAGAAGAAGACTTCCAAACTAATAGTGATAAAGAGCCATTGGCTAAAGCTCATGGTCAAGCCCCAATTCAATCGCTAAATAATTTAGAATTAAACCAGGCCTCTACTTTAGAAGATCTAACAAAGCCCGAGTCATCTGAACATCTACCTCTTGGACCTAAGATTAAAAAGCTTGAGGCGGCCGATGAATTAACTAAATCGTTTAAAGATAAACCAGAGAAGATTCGGCTCTTAGCCCAGCTTCACCGCAGCTATATTCTATGCCAAGGCCCCGAGGGCCTCTACGTCATAGACCAACATGCGGCCCACGAAAGGATAATATTTAATTCTTTACTCAAAGATCTAAAAACAAATGGCCTTCAGTCGCAAGAACTATTATTTCCCGAAACGGTCGATCTTAGCCCCCAACAAAGCCTGGCCGCCGAAGGTCTTCAGGCAGCGCTAAAGCAACTTGGTTTTGACCTTGCCCCCTTTGGAGGCCCGACTTGGGCCATAAGAGCCGTGCCCGTGCTCTTAAACCCCAAAGAGGGGGCCGAGGCCTTGAAGGAGATTTTAGACGGAGCCGCCGGGCACCTTAGAGAACTCGACGGTGCTGGGGTAGATCTGGTTTTGGATGAATTATCTGGTTCTTGGCTATATATTCTAGCCTGCAAAGCAGCAGTGAAGGCGGGAGAAGAGCTAAAAAGAGAAGAAATGGAGAGCCTAATTGAGCAATTAACTGAAAAAGAGGTCGGCGGATTGTGCCCGCACGGCCGGCCCTCGGTCTTAGTTTTAAGCTTAGAAGATTTAAAACGAAACTTTCTTAGAACCTAAGAGCTTAGGCAAAAAATTGAGGGCCGAGTTTAAGTAAACACCGTAAAAAACAATGAGCCAGCTAATCTTCTTGGAACTTGATCTCAATTTCCTCTAATAAACCCCCTATTGTCGAATATAGATACCTAGAAATATCATCTACAAAGTAGTTATTGACGGACTGCCCTTTTTGTATTCTTTCTAAATTGTAACAAACTTCATGTATACTTAAAGATGTCATGCGAAGCTCTTTTATGGATTCTAGAATTTCCTCAGCTACTTTTATTTTAATATTGCGATCGGCAATGCCCACTACCTTTCCCGTTAGTTCTTTCCACAATTGCTCGTGGGTAAAAAATTGAGCAGCCGCTTGGGCCAGTTTGCCCATAAGGCCAAAGTAAGGTATGGGATTATTTAGCATCAAAAACAGTATCGAAGCGGCCAGCTGACTTGTCAAGCTAATATTAGAAGTTATCATTTCATTTTCGTCTTTTTTCATAGCCAGCCAAAATTCATCTAAAGCTTGGTGATCGTTTACATTTATGCTGGTCGGATCGTCTTGAAGAAAGATATTCAAAGCAGCCGCGACGCATCCGGGACGACAAAGGCTAAGGATAAATTGTTTATAACTTTTAGCCAATAGCGGCCAAAAACGCATGGATGAGGTATTGCTGATGCCTTGAAACCAATCGGGGCAAACCTGGCTGGCTTCCAACAAAGCCAAGACCGTCATAGACTCGACAAACAAAGCCAGCGAATTTTGTTCAAAATCTTCTTTGAAGTTAGCTAGATGGTAAAGAATAAAATTTTGGCTGTCTTCTAACGAAAAACACAAAGCGTGCATAAAAAAAGCTAGACTTAATCTAATTTCCTCTCTGTCTTTAAATCTGATTTTATAGCCTCGCTTGTTCAGAAATTGTCTAACCACCTGCCTTAATGATGGGTTGCTAAGCAAAATAACCAAAGTAAATTCAGGCAAAACCTCTAAACATGGCCGGTCACGGTCATACTTTTTGTCAACGTTGGGCACTAGGAGCATCATGATGCTATAAAACTGTCCAATGAAACGCGGCCAAGCCGCCGGCCGACCATCTCGCCAACCATTGGCGGATAGCTCGGTAAGCCGGCGCAGCAATTCGTGGGTCAAATTAGCAACTTCATGGCATATTTCTAAATTGAGCCCCAATATGCCAAGAACACTTTCGCTGGCCTCTTTCATAAGGAAAGAGTAATCCTGCCCATGGCAACAGTTATCCATAAAGAATCGAACTTTGAGACACTGAAGATAATATTGCTCGGGTGGCAACCATTTCCAGCTTTTTTCAATCTGGAGTACCAACTTAACCATATCTAAGCAATGTTTCGGGCCTGTTTCGTCGCAAATGTCTTCTAACTTATTTTCATTATACTCATTGAGGTTGCTTTTTGGGGCCAAAAGGTGGTTAGCCAACTTGGCGGACGGATAATCTTCGGAGTTAGAAAAATATAACAGTAGAGTTTTAGCCTCAGAAGCCCATTTATAACCAAATTTTTCTTGCCCAAGCTCAATAAAACGCCACCACATAACCTTTAGAATCGGAGCGTGGGGGAATGCTTCCTTAATTGTTTGAAATTCCTCAGAATAACTCTTTAATTTTTCAAGGTCGCCGTACTGTTTTTCGAAATTGACCTTTTTGCGGCGCAAATTCTTTAGAAGCGTGGCCATGGCCAAGATGCCATTAAAGACTTTATTCTGGAGCCCGGACAGGGCTAATTTTTGTAGCTCCTCGGCGAGGTTGAGTAACTTAGTGAAGGGACTTAAGTTCTTAGCATTACTAAGGCTCTGAAGCTGCTTATAAAACTTAAGAACGAGAGCTTCTCTTTTTGAAGTAAGCGGGTCTTCTCCGTTTAGCACGAGCGCCTCTTGACTTTGACGCCGCCTAAGTTCGAGCCACGGCTTAGGTAAAGCCTCACTTGAGCCTTCCAAATCGGAAAGTCTAAACCCCGGCTCGTCTATTTTAAGACAATCTAAGGTCACCAAGGCGCAATCGCGGTTACGCCCGATATCTCTTTGATCACCTGATTCTAAAATTTTGCTAGCGATTGAGGCGGCCTTTTCAAGGTTTTTGTTAATGAAAAGGGTCTTAGTCAAATAGTTATATCTAGCGTCAGCTATATATGGTTCCCAGGCTTTGCCATCAGGATCGTTTTGGTATTTAAGATAGGCGGCTAAAAAGGCTCGCCAATCGTCGGTGCGCCAGTACTGCCCGATCCGATCTAAAATGGAGCCTTTATTCTTACTAGCTGCAACTTTTTTGTTTTTTCTATGTTTAGTCATAACTCAACCGTTATCCAGGCCTTTTACTACTGAAATTAACCCAAGTAAGCTTTCGAACTGAAATTTGATTTTTCGCTCGCCTTTAAACTCTTTTCCATGCTCTTTAGGGTTTTCTCTCTACTTTTGAAATTCCAAGAGGCTCTTTAAACTTTCACTTGGGAAAGCGGGGAGCCATCGACTGGCTTTTCCGGCCCTTTTAAAAACTCAATAGGTTTTCCCGGAAGTCCTTCTAATAATCTTGTAGCCCGATTTAAACTATTATCTGATTTTTCTAAGCCCCTGGCTAAAGCAAGTAAAGAGTCTAAAGCCTCATTATCCTTTGCAGGGTCAACTTTAGAGTCGTCTATGAAATCGCCAAACAAAAAGGCCGCCAATTCCAAGTTTGTCGTTATCCGCCGAGAAAAGACCTTCTGAACTATCATTTCGTCGTCAAGGGAGAGCGCTTCGTAAGCCTCTTTGACCCGTCTAAATTTTTGAGGAAATTGTTCTGGAGGATAGCGACGGACCATTTTTACATAGGCTTCGCGTATTTGCGTGGGACTAGCGCTCTGGTCGAGCCGAAGCGTTCTATAGGCGTCAGTTAACATTATTTAGTGTCCTTAAGTCATAGTCGGCCCGCGAAGATGACGCAAGCAGCTAAAAGAAAGAAGTTTATTTAATTGAAGGCTTTAGGGAAATTTTTCAATTTATTTTTTTGCCCATTAAACGTCAATCAAGGCTAGTTGGCGGCTTTTTGTCGCCCTCTTGCGGCTCTTGATTTTCGCTCTCCAAAGTCTCAAAATCGCCGCTTAAGCCATTAGCTCCGTCGATATTAAGTTTTTCTTTTTGACCGACTTCCTCTATCGATTCGCCTGCCTCAATAAGGGGAGAACTCACTAAATGGTTTTTTTGGTCCTTAGATTGATTTAAGTCTTTAAGGCCTTCTATTTTGTCACTACCTTGCGGCCTATGGGAAAATAGCTTAATTATATAGGACCTTACTCGGCCTAAGAAGCTCTTATTATCGCTCTCTAACTTTGGCGCGGCCGCAATTGTTTCAAGGCTAGTTTCCTTAATTTTATTAGGCTCAATTAGCCCCGGCCTATCTTCCTCTCTATCTAGGCCCTTTTGCTCCTCTTCACTGTCGTCTATTTTTTCTACTGCATCATCGCTCTCTACCTCTTCAACCTCTTCGCCTTTTTGGTCTTCTTTCAACTCTTCTTCTAATTCCTCTTCCGCTTGGCTCTCTTTTCTATATTCAATGTCATGGCCTGATTGATCTAAATCGGAAATAAATTCGCTCTCATACATCTCTTTCAATTTTCCGGCCTGGTGGCGATTTACGACAACGAGGGCGTATCTCAAAATCCCTTCTTTTGAACGAAAGCCAGGTCTAACCAGCTCCAATATAGCCCCGTCTTCGAGAGCAGGGTTATAATCGACATGGCAAGCTTCGTGCACCACAGGATCGAAGGGCTCGCCAACTTCGGCACCAAATGACTCTAAGCCAAATTCATTAATAAGCGCTTGGAACTTATTAAATAAAATACTAGTTTCTTCTGAAGGCTCAAGTTCGTACAGCCACAGCAAAAGGGTCTCACCGAAAGCCATCAAGCGCTCTCCGATCCGCTCGGAGGACTTTTCTTGACGCAGTAAAGTCATGATAGCTTCGTGATTGTCTAATAAATTGGCTAGAGCAGCTTGCTGACGTCTATCGGATCTTCCAACCTGGATGAATTTTTCTTCCATTCCCGAAAGAGCTTGTCGAAACTCGTTAAACTCAGTGCTTATTTTCGAAAGCCAGTCCTCAATTCCGTCTAGCTTATCAGCCGCTTGGCTTAAGGTCTTATCGAAGGAGGCTAGTAGAGAGCTATTTTGAAAAATTTTTCCTTCAATGGAAGTTAGCCTATAGCTATTATCCTCAAACTTATCTTCGAGACCGGAAAGCTTATTTTCAAGTGGACTTACCCGATTAAGAGTCTCTAGGCATTGACGTTCCACCGTCGAAACTCTTTTTTCTAGCTCGCTTAGCTTTTCTAGCGCCTCTCGCGTCGCGGCCAAAGTGTTAGCCTGCTCTTGGCTAACTCGCTCAAGGACTTCGTCGAAATATTTTTTGTTTAACAGTCCAAATATCAAGCTAAACTCCGCTGGGGTTTAAGGCATAGGCACCTTTTAGCCAAAACTTTATTTTTTAGGGTCCATTCACAAATGTAAACGTTTAAGGGCCCGTTCACAAGAGAGAACGCTGCGGTGCCAAGCCTATTGAAAGGGACGACACATCCCGCAGCAATGTAGCCCCCTATAGGAGTATGACTAATAGTACCCTCGCCGGGGGGAATAGATAACTTAATAAATTCGCCGGCTAACCAAACGGACTTCACTGATGATAAATATCATTTGGCTCCTGAAATTGTCGCCTCCGCCGCTAAGGAGCTTAACATTAACATTAATAATGTTAACCCGGAAGATTATTGAGGATAGCAATAATACTACCAACGTTTCCCAGGATGATGTCCT
>JAITQT010000079.1 GCA_031288745.1 Deltaproteobacteria bacterium | reverse complement strand
GCGGCTCTAGGCGCTTAGGGGCTGATTCATACCAATGAGACTCAGTTGAAGTTAACTCTTCTATTGTGAAACACTCTCTTCTAGCGCCTATAAGAGAATTTCCGCAAACTAGCTGGGTCCCAAACCAGGGAATAGAGCTTTTTTTATAGATGGTATTGAGCCACAAAGATATCTCGGCGAGTTCTGTAGCCAAAGGGTTAAGGTCAATTCCATAAACGTTACGGTCAGCTATAAACATTTTAACCATCTGAAGTTCATCGCTATCTCTCTTTATAGTAAGATCGCCCCCTCTTTCTTTTTGTTTTAGATCGAGGTAGGCCTCGGCCAATTGATTGACCGCTTCGTTTAAGAAAGCGGCGCTGCCCATAGCCGGCTCGCAGATTTTAAGCTCTAGTATCTCATAGGCACTCTTATCTTTTAAAAGTTCTTTTAAGGCGTATTTAACCAAGCATCTAGTAAGAACTTCGGGAGTATAGAAAGAAGCCGAGTTTTCTCTATCGCGTCCGGCCAGACGGTAGATAAAGCTGCCTTTTTCGTAGTAGCGAAGCTCTCCTTGATTTTCTCCGCTCTCAAATCTGACTCTCTCTTCGTCATCGTAATATTTAAGCTCGTCTTCGCTAACAAAATATCCCACCTCAAGCTGGTCATATTGCTCTTCCCGGCGTTTAACTTCGTAGAGTTTTATAGGAGCGATAAAGCCGCTATAAGAGAGCAAGGCCTCGTAGACCGCGCCTAGCTGGTTTACGCCTAAAGTTGCGTAAGAAATCCTTCCTCGTCTTTTTTTTCCACCATTATCACGGCGAGCTAGGCTCATTAACTCAATAACCTTAAGTAGTACCCCATTTCTAAGGCGTGCTTTGGCTATCAAAGGGATCCTCTCGGGATCAAAAATATGAGTTTTTAAGGGCTCGATGACGAAAACGTCCTGAACGGAATAGTTTTCTTCAGTGCATAATTTATAATCTTCTTCATTTTGCGGGTAGCCGTTATAAATAAGATCTGATAGTTTATTAAGACTTTCGCAAAGATAAAATCCCTCGGTTACTTTTGGGGAGCGCTTGACCTCTTGGTCAAGGTTTTCGGTTATCTCCCGAAGAGATTCCAAAGAATAGCCGCTTAAGTAGACGGGGGCCTTTAATTGGGTCAGGGCTAATTTTGGTCTAGCCTCGATAAAGAAAATAAACAAAATACGGTACATATACCTAAGGCACTGGACCGTGAGTTCGCTTGGCTCTATTGGCTCTTTGTTAAAATTACGACCTAGCCTAGTTCTTAAATCATAGAGAACTTCGTTACCAATAAGTTCTACGCACTCACGAAGAGAAAATTTTAAATCTTGAGAGACCTCAAAGGCGTGCCGACGAGAGTTTTCCTCAAATCTATCGTGGATAACCGTCCCTTCTACCGGACATAAGCTTTCAAAATGAAGTAAGACAGATACGGCTTGGAGGTTTTTTTCTTCCTCGCGGTTAAAGATGGCTTCAAGATTAAAAAGCAGATAGCGCTTGTCATTAAACTTTTGGCGGTCAATAAGGGCTAGGCTGTTACGCCCTATAAACATTAGCCAGCGCGGAGGATAGTCGTGGCCGTAAAGGGCTTTGACGGCTAAGAAATCGTTTGAAACCTCGCTTTGAGTAATAATTTGATAAGTATCATCATCTCCTTGAGGGTTATTATCAGAGGGTAAAAAAGCCCGGGCCTCCATGATATCGCCGTCAGACTCAAAATCTGCAGCTAAAATTACCCACAATAAGGCTTCTCCACTGACCTTGTTGAATTTTCGAAAGATAGGGATCGAAAGATTGTTGGTAATGGGATAGATTTCGAAAGCAGCTTCAGGGTAACCCAAGGCCCTTAGATATTTAGTGGCTAACTCAGCTATTTTAATCTTCAGCTCTAAAGGGTCAAAAGCTTTGGTTAGAGCGCTGAGGAAGGTCGAGCGCAAATTCTTTAACCTATCCCAGGGAGCGCGAAAGGTTTTAATTTGAGCCGATTTAGCCTTCCAGGCGGCGATTGATTCGAGAGCGTCTTGCTCAAACAAAGTATAAAAATAGTGGTCAGAATAATATTCAAGTTTATTCTCTATACCAGTTAAATCTAATAACATAATTTACTTACAATATTTTATCATATATTAAAAGTTACTGATTTTTAGCGATGTTAATAATTTTATAGTTTTAAATATAAGCTTAATTTTTAATTTATCAAAATCGGATCAAAAAAAATAGCATTTTAGTGGATCACTTTTGCTGAGCGAAGTTAGCCTTTTTGGTATACTTTTCTTTGAGCGCTTCCAAAGACATAAGCCGCGAGCTTAAAAAAATCGTAACCACGGGGCTTGACTAGGCCTTAGCCAATTTTTCTTCAAAAAAAATCCA
Organism: Deltaproteobacteria bacterium; assembly: GCA_031288745.1. Taxonomy (GTDB): domain Bacteria; phylum Desulfobacterota; class Desulfarculia; order Adiutricales; family Adiutricaceae; genus JAITQT01. Next base: position 263 of record JAITQT010000079.1, on the reverse strand, counting down.
ACTAGTTTCGTAATCTCTTTCTCTATCGCAATAATCAAATGGGGCCAAGTATTCTATTTTTCTATGGACCAGATCGCCAAGTAAGGTTTGATCTAAAAGAGTTTGGCTAAAAGTTGCGCTAGAAGAATTTTTGTTAGAAGCTTCTTTAATCTCTTCCCACTCCTTACGCCTAAAGCCCACCCCAATCAGACTACGGTTATTGGTAAAGACTATGCGGCCGTTTTGGTCATACCAAGTGTTTTTTTCGTAATCTTGGAGCACTG
>JAITQT010000071.1 GCA_031288745.1 Deltaproteobacteria bacterium | reverse complement strand
CCTATTAGTCATTCAACCTCAACATATTACTAGTACTGAAGATAGTCTGCCAACATGGGTTTTTCGCTTAGAGTAGTTTTTTACGGGTGACCCTTTGCTTCCTTAAGTTGTGGACATTGGTAAAAATCCTTAAGAATCTTTTGGTTAGCTTTGGCTAAGTCGATGTTATCAAGATTATCGCTAACCGGCGCGTCGTACTCGTCTATAAGAACGACTACTGTGGTCCCGTGTTTGCGGCTCAAACCTTTGATAAGTTTAGATAGCATCGAACCGGGTAAGGAAGATGAAATATCAAGATTTTCTTGAGCGGCGAGGTCCTCTAATTCGATTTTGAGGTTTTCTTTGAGTTCTTCCGGGCTATTGCTTTCCCCAGATATGTCGAGATTAATCACAGTGTATCTTTGGGTAAAATCGTAATCGGTTTGGCTAATCCATAGACCTGCGAATAACCCCTGAGGTGGCCCGTTAGGGTCAGTGGGGCCGCTAAAAAGGGCCTTGAAAGTGCTTAACAGTAAGGATTTTCCAAACCTGCGAGGCCTCGACAGAAAATAGGCCTTACCTTTGGAAACAGCGTCGTAGACGTATTTAGTTTTGTCGACGTAAACGTAACCGCCCGTTATAATATTTTGAAAAGTCTGTAGGCTAAAGGGAAGAAGTTTCATAATAGAGAACCTCGTCAAAAGGCTGAAAGGTTTTAAAGGCTTTTTACGCTCCAAATAAATTTTATCAAATTTAGTTTCATTTTGATAGTTAAACTCCAAGTTAGGCAGGGCGAAAGCGTCAAAAAAATTCAGAGAGGAATCTGTGATCTAGTTTTTCCCCTGAATAATTTTTTTTGTTCGTCGATATGCCCTTTAAAAGGGGAGTTTTCTTCGGTTAAGTCCTTAACTTTAGCCCCTAAGCTCTTTTTTATGATTTAAACTCAAGACTATGGTAGAATTTCATCGGTTGAGCTAATAACCAAGGGCTAAAAATTTTTATTTTATCGGAAGCGCCGTAATCCTCCAACTAACACCGCCATATAAAATAATCACCGACTCTCGTAAAGATTATTTGAACAAGGGCTCGATAATTATCAGCAAAACCACAGCATTCGTTGTAGTTAAGGTTCTCAGAATTAAACGCGTTTTAAAGTTCGCCTCATTAACCTTGGAGGAACCCTGTTGGAACGTAAGGCTAAAGTGGCCTTAACTAAGGCTATCCTACTCCTTCCTCTAAGGCGGGAAGGATATCAATTTCCATCTTTAACCTATTAAAGTCGCCTCAAAATTATTTTAAGGAGTTCTACGTGAATTTTGACATTAAAGACAAAAAACTGGCCGATAAAGGTGCCAATCGAATCGAGTGGGCCGCTCAGAGTATGCCGGTCTTAACCTTAATCGAAGAGCGTTTTAAAAAAGAAAAGCCCCTGAAGGGCTATAGATTGGGCTTGTGCCTACACGTGACAACGGAAACGGCCTCTTTATGTCGCACTCTTAAGGCCGGAGGGGGAGAGGTCTATTTGTGCGCCTCCAACCCCTTATCCACTCAAGATGACGTGGCTGCGGCCTTAGTTAAATATGACGAAATCCCGGTTTACGCTGTTAAGGGCGAGGACAACGAGACCTACTATAAGCACATCAACGCCGTTTTGGGGGCTAAACCTCATCTAACCATGGACGATGGGGCCGATTTACTCTCCACCTTACACTCCGAAAAGCCCAAGCTCTTAGAAGAGGTCTTGGGCGGCACGGAAGAGACTACTACCGGGGTAATTAGGCTTAAGGCTATGGCCAAGGAAAAGGCCCTAAAGTATCCGGTGGTGGCCGTTAACGACGCCATGACCAAGCACTTTTTCGATAACCGTTACGGCACTGGCCAAAGTACATTAGACGGCATAATTAGAAGCACTAATCGATTAGTCGCTGGATCAATCTTTGTGGTTTGCGGTTACGGCTGGTGCGGCCGTGGGGTGGCTATGAGGGCTGCAGGCATGGGCGCGAGAGTGACTATAACCGAAGTCGATCCCTTAAAGGCCTTAGAAGCTATTATGGACGGCTACGATGTCTTACCGATCAAAGAAGCGGCCGAAGTTGGCGATTTTTTTGTAACCGTTACCGGAGACATAAACGTCATCCGTAAAGAGCATTTTATGCTCATGAAAGACGGGGCCATCGTCTGCAATAGTGGGCATTTTAACGTTGAGTTAGATCTTAATGGTTTGGAGTCTATTAGCGCTAAAAAGAGGGAGGTTAGGCAGTGGGTCGATGAGTATATGATTAAGAAAACCGGCCGCCGCGTCTATATTTTGGGCGAGGGTCGCCTAGTTAACCTTGCGGCCGCCGAAGGGCATCCCTCCAGTGTCATGGACATGAGTTTTGCTAACCAAGCCTTGTCGGCCGAATATATTGTTCAAAATAAGGGTAAGTTGCCCTTAGACGTCTTTGCGGTGCCCGAGCCGATAGATAATGAGATCGCTCGCCTTAAGCTTAAAGCCATGGGCTACAAGATTGACGTCTTAACTAAAGAGCAGCGCCAATATCTGGCCTCTTGGAAGAGCGGGACCTAAGTCGGAGGCTTTGAAGACCAACCTTAAAATTAAGCTATCGCCTCAAGGTTGGCTTTTTGAAGTTAAAAGACAACGGTAAAACTATGGCTGGCAGAAAAGTACTTTTCGCCTTTATAGTCTTGTCCTTAACCTTGTTTCAAACAAGCAAAAGCCAGCTTTGGGCTCAAGGTTGCGACAGGGAGGTGGCGGCGAGGCTTAATGAGCTTAAAACAACGTTGGAAGCCCAACTCGTGGGCCTTAGGGACCAAAGGCAAATCGCGGCCCTAGCTCTTAGAGACTCGGCCAAGGCTTGGTTTATATCCGCCCATTGCCTTAGAAACAACTTCTCCCCTATGGAACTTGAGGAGAGGCTAGCTAGTCTTGAGCGCCAGTGGCTTAAAAACAAAAACTCTTGGGATAACTTAGAAAGGCTATCCCTTCAATTCTATTTTGAATCTTTAGTCAACTTATCGGTGTCCTTGGCCTACCACGCCGACGATCGCCGAGGGTTTGAGGAGATGACTTGGTTATTAACCAGGGCCGAACCCGGCTACGGTAGAGCTAAGACCGCCTCGGCTAAAACGGCCGAGGCCAAAGTTCGCTGGTCAAATCGCATCTCGGCTATAGCTGCTAGCTTAGTTAAGGTCAAAGCGGTAGAACAAAACCAGGCCCTGGAAGATTTGGTGGCCGATATGGTCAATAGGGCGGCCGTGGTGGCTAATAGAGACGATATCCACTATCTAGGTAGGATGAATCTATTGTACCTTAATAACGCCCAGGGCCTAACCTCAATTCTTTTTTTGCTAGCCAAATCGGAAGGGTCGCCCTTTATTGAGCAAGCAGGCGATATGGAAAAGGCCTGGCGCGAGCATATGGACCAAAAAGATAGTCAGGTAGCTGATCTAGTTTCCCTAACTTGGGTAACCAATGCCCAAATCACCTTTCCTCTGGCTTTTTGGCTAGCCTCAGAGACGAAAGAAAATAAATTTGGGAAAAGCAAAGAGGAAGACAAAGCGTCCTCCTCTTCTCCCAGCTGGCCAAAGGGCGATGGGGCAAAGCCTCCAGAGGCCCCAGAGCCTTAAGTTTATGAAAATAAGCTATATTGATAAGGTTAGGCCTTCTGGAGTTGTCGCCTCATATTTTTAGTTCTCTGTCGCGATAAGTTAAAAGCTCTCAGGTGGTAGGAGCGGTGCTTATTAGCTCGGCTCGAAAAGCTGAAAAAGCATATCCAACATTTTCGAGAGAAAGCTTCAAATCTAGTTTTGGTAAAAGCTATAAGATGGGTATTACCAGTTAATAACTGAGGTTTTAATTTTTTAGTGACTCATGTTTGAGCGAAGCGCCAAAACTTCTTAAAAGCTTAGGCGCTTTGGCTACACTCTCCTTTTAGAGACCATAGAGGAACTTTTTAGCAGGGATGTGTCCGTTCACAAATGTGAACGTTTAAGGGCCCGTTCACAAGAGAGAACGCTGCGGTGCCAAGCCTATTGAAAGGGACGACACATACCGCAGCAATGTAGCCCAC
>JAITQT010000010.1 GCA_031288745.1 Deltaproteobacteria bacterium | reverse complement strand
GGGTCCACACCCTGATCAGCGTCTTCAATGAGCTCGAAGCATTGGGGCTCTCTGTGGCAGCTCCAAAGCCTGTACTCAAGAAAAGGGGGCGGCTCAAGAAAGATTCGGCAGAGCAGAATCCAAAAAGGCCAAGAGGCCGGCCCAAAAAAAACTTTGCCTGAAAACCTCTATAGTCAGGCAAATTGGGAAACCTTTAATTAAGTAAGCTCCTATAGGGGGCTATATTGTTGTGGTACGTGTCGTCCCTTTCACTAGGCTTGGCACCGCAACGTTCACGAGCAAGGAGGCTTGTGAACGGACTCTTTAGCTTTAGCGGTCGAAATCGAGTCGGACCACTTGTTTTCCTTGCGTCGGCCCATTATTAAGCCCTTTTCCAGCTCTCCGCGCACTGCTTGATAATAGTCGGTTAAAAATCTAAAGATTTGGTTAGTCGGCACCTTTTCTGGCCAGTTGATTTTAGAGCGAATGGTCCGGCAGACGACTTCTAAGCCTTTAGAGGGCTCATATAAGTTTTTGTGATAAAGCTGCTCGTGCCTAAGGATGTTTTCTAGAGCCGATAGTTCGAGATTACCGTAGATAGATAGCTGCTCGGGGGTAAAGACAAAGGGCTTTAGAGCTGATGTAGGGCGGTTAGTCATCAATTGGCTCTCTTTAATCTCTTCTAGGGTTAAATCTTTACCCAAAATAGGATTGGGTGTCTCTATGACTATGGTCCCGGCCACTATATCACCCAATCTTAGATGATTAACATTGACGAAAGGGATAACTAGAGTAAATGTTAGCCAAGATAAACATAATAACGATAAATAAGCCTGCCAATTAACTAAATTTGAAAGTATTAATACTAACGGGACATTAATTTCTACGCTCCTAGTTAGATTGCGGGCCAAGACCGCTTCGGTGGTCAGTTCCCCGCCAAAGCGGTTAATGACCTTTAAGCGATATATTTTTTTCCCCGGAGTCCGTCCTTGCCAAATTAGCTCAAAAAATATAAAATAAAAATTAATGATAAAAAAAATAGTAAATTGATAAAAAGTTACTAAGGTTAAACTGCTAGCTTTTGAGAAGATTAAAGGTAGAGAACAAATTAAGACTAATAAGAGTTGCAGGGCCCAATCTATGATCACTGCGTTTTGCCTAGGCGTTAAGGAGGCTACGATGGTAACTAGGCTTAAGCCCTCAGGCGTTACTAACCGCCTATAGGTCTTTCTAGGCCCTAACTTCTTCTTAATCGACCCTGGTTTTTTAGGAGTCATAGTCCTTTTAGGGGACTTATTTTGGGGCTTTTCTTTTAGGCTCATTACTTTTTCCGTCCGGCTTTTAAAAAATAGAAGGCCCAAAAGACGGCCGTAAGTAGGGCGATAAAGAGTCGGCCCCCGGTAAAGCTAATTAGTTGCCTAAAGCCCCCTTCCAAAATTGAGGCCGCAAATAGCATGATAACTGCGCCCATGATCGCCCTAACTGATTGGCGACTTTGCCGATTAAGACTGGCCAAACGCCCGCCCCGGCCAGGCCTAAGGGCTTGGTTGCCTAAACTTAGACCGGCGGCCGCAGCTATTAATAAGGCTAAAATTTCGGTCACCCCGTGAATAGAGACCCAGCCGATAAAATCAAGGCCCAGACCTTTTTCCAGGTGTAGGGCTATCATAGCCCCTAGAGCTAGGCCGTTATAGATTAAGATTAAAATAGTAGGTACTCCGAATACTATACCTAGCCCAAAGCATAAAAGGCTTATTTTAGCGTTATGTCGGAATAAAAAGTTACCAAAGTAGACAAATGTTTTCTCAAAACCCTCGAAGGGAGGGAAAAGTTCACTTTGTTTAAGTTCTTCGGCCGTGCTGCTAAAGTCTCGACCTTGGCTGCTCTCAGCTTCAACGAAGAGTTCAAAATAGTCGTTATGGCGCAAAACCATTAAGGTCGAAGCGAAGAGAGCGGAAAACATGATTAAAAAGCTAATTAAGAGAGGCCATTTAAGTCCTCTAACGGCCTTAGGGAAATCAATAAGAATAAAGTTTTTAATATATTGTAAAAAAGGCGTCCTTGGGGCGTAGACTGAGATGTATGATCTTAAAGATAGATTTTCTAGGTAAGCTAGTAAGTTTTGATCTAGGATAGTGTTTCTAGCTACTGCTAGAGAAGAAATTTGAGCTTGATACAGAATGGGTAAATCCATCGCCTCTTGAGCGGAAAGGGCTCCGAGTCCCCTTTTTTCTAATTTTTCAACTATCATTTCTAATTGGGCCCAGCTTTTTTCGCGATTTTTACGAAATTGGGCGCTGCGTAACGTTTTACGTTCTGGGGAATTGTCCTTTAGGCTGGTAATGGTTTGGTTGGTATTTGGCTTAAAACCGCTTGAGTTTGGGGTTGGCTGCTGGTAAGGGGCTAAAATTTGATTCATAATAGCCCTCTTTGCTTAATTATTAAATAACGGTTAAGTATGGCGGTCGATAAGCTTTTAGGGGGCGCGTCTATAGCGAAAACCCCTAGGCGGGCGGTCCGCTCTAAGACGATGGCCCTTTCCCTTACAAAATTATCGGCAATGATCGAGCCGGCCATATCAATAAAAGATTCAGGCTTACGGTTTCTGAGCCCAATTAGAGCTGCGTCCGGCATGGTCACAAATAAGACCATGTGGCGCTTAGCCAATAAAGCTAGCCCTTCTATTAAAAATTCAGCCGTAATCGAATCAATAAACTCGGTAAAGATGACGATGAGAGAGCGGTGAGGGAGTCTATTTTTAAGCTCAACTAAAGTCGCGGTAAAGTTAGTTTCTTCTAATCTATAATCGAGTGAAGCAGTAAAGCGTTGAATCTTGGCAAAGTAGTTGCGGCCCCGGCCGGGTTTGAGAAAATTTTCAAAGTTTAGCCCAAAACTTACGGCCCCGACCATATCACCGCTCATAAGGCAAACCCAGGCTAAGGTTAGGCCCGCTTTAACGAAGTGATCAATTTTTGGTAAACCCTCCAACGGCTCGGTGGTCAGCCGTCCTATATCAAAACCTAAGATGATTTGATGGTTTTTTTCCTGTCTAAATTCCTTAGCTAAGAGGGCCAGGTGTCTTGCCGATCGCTTCCAATCAATTAAGCGATTGTCCATGCCATGGGTGAACTCAACTAAGCTATCAAATTCAGAGCCCTCGCCGCTAAAGGGCTGGGTCTTTAACCCTGAAATGGCCTCGCGCTGAAAAAAGGCCAAGGCCTTTTGGTGAAGACCCTTGACGTTTTGGTGGCAATGGAGAGTTAAATTTATTTGTTTTTTATGCAAAGCCTGACTAAGGCCCAAGGGCCCTCTCCAATAAAGCCTAACTGATACTATTATAAGTTGGCCGCGGCGTTTTGGGGTTAGTTCAAAACAAAGATTTAAGCTGCCCTCTCTCATTTGGCCTTTAGCGAATGGTAGGTCTAGTGCGCTTAATGGTCCTTGGGTCTCCAGGGAAGCCATAAAAAAAGTCGAGCGAGAGATAAGAGGAGAGGTTAAATTAAAAGAAAACTTAGCCGATTGGCCTAGATAGATCCAACTAGGGGCCTCGATATTTATTTGTAAAGAGCTTAAAGGGAGCATCATTAGGCTATCGGCCAATAAAAGAGAGAGGCACAAAAGAGGATAGATTAAGCATAGCGTCCAGCGGTCCTCGGATAGGCCTAAGATGGAAGCGGCTAAAGGGATAGAAAGAGCGGTTAAGAAGGCTAGAGTTTGGGTGGGCCTAATCATCTGGGTGCCGGAATTTGAAGTAAGATAGAATCAACCGCTTGCTCGGGAGTAAAGCCGTCCATTTCAGACGAAGCGGTCATGATTAAGCGATGGCGCAGTAATGGAGGTGCCAAGAACTTTATGTCGTCTGGTATGACGTAGTCGCGCCCTCGAAGGGCGGCAAAGGCCCTAGTGGCTGAAGAGAGCATATTGGCCGCTCTAGTGGAGGCTCCGCTTTCAATAGAGGGATTATTTCTAGTGCTCCTTATGATATCGACTATATAGGCTATTAGTTCGTTAGATAGTTTAATTGAGGCTACTAGCGATCTTGCTTGATCAATAGCTTGGCGGTCGGCTACGGTTTGAAGATTAAAATTACGAAGGTCAGGCATGGCCGCCCCTCCGCCGTGACGCCTTACAATTTCCAATTCTTCTTCTCTGCTGGGGTAATCGACGGCTATCTTAAACAAAAAACGATCTAGTTGGGCCTCGGGCAAAGGGTAGGTGCCTTGTTGTTCGATGGGGTTTTCCGTAGCCACAACTAAAAAAAATCGGCCTAGATCGTAGGTGTGGCGATCTATGGTTACCATCCTTTCGTTCATCGCCTGAAGGAGGGCGGCCTGGGTTTTCGGGGGGGTGCGGTTAATCTCGTCGGCCAAGATGATTTCGCAAAAGATAGGGCCAGGGGTGAGGACGAACTGGTTGGTTTGAAAATTAAAAAGGTTAGTGCCTAATATATCTCCAGGCATCATATCGGGAGTAAACTGAATTCGTCCGAAAGTAAGGGAAAGGCACGAGGCAAAGGTCTGAACGGCTAGAGTTTTACCCGTGCCAGGCACGCCTTCTAAAATCACGTGACCGCCGCACAAAAGGCTAGTTAAAAGTAAATCGACGGTCGTGTGTTGGCCGACGAGGATCTTAGATATTTCGTTTTTAAGATTATTGGCCACGGCGGCTATGGGGGCGAGGTCCACTTTCGAGTTCTTCCTTCCAATGGTAAATTTTTTGAGCTAAATAGAGCGTTTCTGCAGCCGAGAGATTCATCTTAGCCTTATCGGCTTGACCGGCCTTGGTCGCCAGGAGCTGGAGGTCAATTTTAAAGCCCTTAATTTTGGAAATCTTAGTTAGCCAGTTTAGAGTATCTTTCTTATTAAGGCCTTTGGGCGCGTTAAGGCTTTTAGCGCTTAGCCGGGCGATAAGCCAAAAGTAGTTTTCTAATATAAAGTTTAGGTGACCTATTCTAGCCAAAAGAGAGGAGCAATTATTGATAAGTTTTAATTTTCCGAAAACGGTCGTGATCATTGGGCGCTCAAAGCTCTCCAAACGACCCTGACCAGATAAAAAAAACAAGAGGGCCGTGACTATGGTTAAAGCTGTGAGGACGAAGAAGGGGGAATCAAATAACGAGCCAAAAAAAGAAGACAAAGAGCTTTCAGATTTCTTAGACCGAGCGTTGGCTCTTTGAGAGGGAGGATCTAAAAAAAAGTAAGGGCCTTCGGCCTTAGACTCATTTCGGATATGGTTAAATAGAGAGAGGCTCCAGGAGGGGTTTTGCCCTTGACTTAGGCCCATATTGTTTAAGCAGTCGGGGTCGGAGATAAAATAAAAGGTCCCGATTTGAAGATTTAAGCGGCCCACTAGTATTAAACCTCCGAAGGTCGAGACGATAGGCAGGAGATTACTAGAGGGCTTAAGTAATTGGGGGGGGCCGTAAGAAAAGATAGGATCCGGGCTCTTAAAGCTACTAACCGATAGGGGTAGGCTGGATGGTAATATCACAGTATTTTTAAGAAAAGATTCAATAACCGAGAGATCTTCCGGGTTGAGTTTGGCGTTTTCTTGTTTAGTTAATAATAGAGACTGAGCGACCTTCTTCAGGTCCATAGGTCTTAGAAAGGCGGCCCAAGAGCGATTTTTGGAGTCGGGTAAGAATTCCCATTTTGGTAAAATAACGGCCGCAATAAAGTTTGGCTCGGGGGGCAGTTGCAAGGGTTTTTCACCGGTAAGGATATAGAAAGGTTTTTTAAAGCTATTTAAATTGGCCTTTTCTTGGCGGTAGGCCTTCGACTGGCTTTGGGCTAAGAGTTGGTAGAGTCCGGCGAACCCGACGTTAGCTGAGGAGAGAGATATAGGTCGAGGGAGGCCACTGGGGTTAAAAGTATCTAAAGATAAAATAAAGATAAGTAAAAAGCCAAAAATTAATATGGCTAGTATTACGACGAAGATGGGGAAAGTTTTAACGCGCTCGGCCATGGCTTTAGCTTAGAGCGTTGAGCGAATTTGGAGGGCGCTTTTAAGGCCCAAAAAGGCCTTAAAGCAAAGTTTATATTCCTCCGGGCCGTAAATAAGATGACCAAACCAGCTTTTTTCCACTAAATCGACTAAGGCCGAAAGCCTTTCTTTGGCCTCCAAGGTCAGTTTAAAGCCTTGAGCTATCTCTCTACTAGTTAAAGATTCGGGGATAGAGAGATTAAGTTTTCGGCTCATTTCTTCTATTGTCTGTAATAAAAGGGCATGGGCCGCTTGGTTATAGAGCCCTTGGGCGGCTAGAGACTGGGCTTGCCCCTCTATTTTTTCTAAGTTAAAGGTGGCTGCAGAGCAAGTAGGTTTAGAAATTTTAACTATAGGGGCCTCTCTTGACTTATAATGCCTAATAAATATGACGATTAAAATTATGGCCACTACCGCGCCTGGGATAGCCAGGGCTTTATTAGACACAGACCAGGATTGAAGGCGGCCATTACGCTCTAAAAGGTCAACTTTTGTTTGTCCAAAGCCGGTTTGGAGCGAATTTTCGTTGGCTGCTCGGCTGAAAAGCTCTTCGGGTGATAAGTGGTCTTGAGCTAAGAGATTAACATTGGGAAAAAATATAAATATGGCCGTTAAAAAAATAAGAGGGGCCAACCCAACCAAAAAGCGGAATAAGGGACATATTGAGTGCGGCCAAATGGAAAAGTTAAGGAGGGCGGGTTTTATTTGATGATTTTTAGTTAACAAGGCTATACCCTCAAAAAAAATAGCCAGCCTGGGCCTTATAAACGTTAAGTCTAGATACAAAAAGAGGTAATTATTTAATATTAACCTAAGATGAGGCTAAAAAATTCTTGTAGGCTGATCTAAAAAACTTAGGCAGTTAGATCTTAAAACCCTGGCCAAGAAGACGGTAGGGCTCTAAAAATAATTAATAGTTAAATTATACGTGGCCCATGGAAAATGTCAACGACTGGCAGCTAATGGATAATTAATAGGCATTTTTAAAAAGCCAAATGGGGCAAAAGAGAGGGATCATAAAGAGTGGAGTTAGGCTTAGGGCTAATAAAACTTAGGTCAGGAGGCCATAATAAAAAAAAATGTGAATATCTATATAGTTTACCCTAATTTTTTCTAAAAATATCTAAAATATTATGGTAATATAATCCTGGACAGCCGCCGACAGTCTAGGGTATAATAAAACAGTTTTCAATTTCAAGCGGCTAACCTTAAAACATTATTAAATGTTTGCCTTTTATATCTCGGCTTGGCGGCTATTTTAGTTTATGGCGCTAAGCTAGCCCAGCCCCTTATTTATCATTAATTCCGTTGCGCCGTAAAACTCTGTCTTTTGGACCGAGCTATAAGGCGTTTTTTTTAACTTATTCTGATTGATTAAAGACTGCTGTAAGACTACTTAGAAATTTTAATATAATACAATAAACATCTATAATAAAAATAGTATAAAAATATAAAGTTAAATAATAATTAATAGATAAATATTATTACTAATTTTTTTAAGCTTTTCTTTTCTCTTTTTTATGGATTGAATGTGGACCAAATTCAATTGACCAAGAGTGCCTCGACTCAACTCACCGAAGCCGACCTGGCCAAGTTCAACGAATTAATGGAAGCCTCTTTTGAAATGGCCAAAAAGTTACTCCCTTTTTTGGTCAAGAGACGCATTCCTCTGATCCCTGAAAATTATCGCCTTTTTTACGATTATTTTTTGGCCATAGACACTGATTTGGTTCGCGAGTTAAATACCGCTCTTTCCTCAGAGGATGTCTTTAGTGTAAATACTAGTCGAAGGCTCTATAAGCTTTTCTACCACCAAGAGCCTGACCAAGCCGAATCTATCTTAAAGATGGGTGAGCGCATTGGTACTATCTCTCGCAACCTTGAAGATAACTTAGGGCAAAGTCTAAATTCTACCGGACATTTTCAACAAATCTTATCCGATTCGGTTAATCTTATGAAAAAGGGCGAGGTCGACGCCGGTGAGATTAAGATTTTGTTGGGCGGCCTTTTAGATGAAACTAATTCGGCCTTATCGACCCAGACCGCCTTATCCAACTATATCGAGACTACCTCGTGCATTATCGCCTCTTTAACGGCCGAACTCAAAGATAAAACAATGCAGGCCAATATCGACGAGATGACTCAGCTTTATAATCGTAGGTATTGGTTGTTGCGCTTTGAGGAGCTAACTGCCAACTACGATAGCTCTTCGCCCTTATCGCTTATTATCTTCGATCTCGATCGCTTTAAATCCATAAACGACACTTGGGGGCACCCAGTCGGTGATAAGGTCATTATAGTCTGCGCCCGAATCATTCGGGCCTTTGCCGGAGATATGCACCTTGCTTGCCGCTATGGTGGGGAAGAATTCGTTATTTTGTGCTCCGCTTTAGGTGTAGAAAAGACCAGGGAGTTGGCCGAGGGAGTTCGTAAGAAAGTAGAAGAAACTAAAATTACTTACCGCGGCCAGGTGGTGCCGGTTACGGTTAGCGCGGGCATAACTCTATACGTGCCTGGAGAATCGGAGAGAGACTTTATTGATAGAGCCGATAAAGCCCTCTATCAGGCCAAGAGTCAGGGCCGCAATCAGGTGGTTGATTGTTTGCCAGAATAGTCTTGGTTTTAAGATATTTTCTATCTATATTCTAATAACCCAATTAACTACCGCTACCCTAAAGGGTACCGGCTGGTACGGAAAGCGGATAGATCATTAGACTAAGTTTCTGAAAATAAGCTACGTTGATAATGTCACGACCCTCGTACTGAAAGGGCTTGTTAAAGGTTACAAAGAAGGTAACCGTTCACCAAGTTTTTTTTCCCCACGTTGTGGCTGGTAGCGACTTTCGAGTTGTAATTGAGTTTTAGCATACCCTTAAGATCTTAACCGTGATCGAAGCGCAAAAAGTCCCCTTTATTCAGTCCTTAAATTTGTAATATGTCCTTATTACTAGTCAATTTGTTAGACTATTTTGCTTTTAAGAGGTTTTTGCGCTTCGATCAACAGTAAGTTCTTTTGAGCTTTCTACTTAGCTCTCTGCTCCAACCATATATATTAACTTGGATTAATGTTAAAATTCCTAAGATCCTATATGGGGCTACATTGTTGTGGTATGTGTCGTCCCTTTCAATAGGCTTGGCCCCGCAGCGTTCTCTCTTGTGAACGGGCCCTTAAACGTTCACATTGGTGAATGGACATCAATGAAGTAATACAAAAATGCTCTGAAAAAAAACTTTTTAATTGACAATTGAGTGAGACAAAGTTCATCTTCACTTGTTCATCGCTAAAGCCGAGTGGTTTTCTGCTATTAAATTTATAAAATATTACTGGAAAAAATCGCTCTCTATTAGTCGAAGCCCTTTTTGGTGATTTCTATGATTATATCCATCAACCCCACCAACCCTCAAGGTCGGCTCTTGGAAAAGGTGGTTAAGATATTACAAGATGGCGGCGTTATAGCTTATCCCACTGACACTCAGTATGGGCTTGGTTGCGATTTGAGCCAGAAAAAATCCATTGAAAAGATTTATCGCCTCAAGCATAGAAATCACAAAACTCCTTTTAGTATTATTTGTGCAGATTTAACCCATATTTCCGAGTACGCCTTAGTCTCCAACTTCGCCTACAGAACTCTTAAGCGCTTACTTCCGGGCCCGTTTACTTTTGTCTTACCGGGCACTAGGCTAGTGCCCCAAATCATGCTAACTAAACGTCATGAAGTCGGTTTAAGGGTTCCCAACCATTCCATAGCCATAGGCTTAGTGAGGCTCTTAGGTCGGCCCTTAATTAACACCTCGGCCTCGGCCGGGCATGGGCAGCCTGTTTTAAGCCAAGCTGAACTAATTGAAGATACGTTTAAAGGGGCTGTGGATGCCGTTATAGACGGTGGGGCAGTGCCGGGAGAGCCCTCCACTCTGGTTTCGCTTATAGACGACGACCCGTCTATTTTGCGCCAAGGCTTGGGCGTTTTTTAAGATTAACTTTTAATTACCGAATTTCTATACTTACTACAAGATTTTCATAATTTTTTTCTTTTTTATAGTTTAGAACATGATCAAGAATTAATTGCTGATATAGTCTTTTTCTTGGGCTTAATATTTTTTAACAACATTAGTTCTTTCAGGGCAATAAAAAACCGTAATTCCTAATTTATAATTTTATATTGAATAAAACTTTTACGTCATTCTATTAAATTACACACTATGATAAAATATAAAGGATGTCAAGTAAAATTTTAAATCATGATTTAATTATAATTATGTATTGATTAAAATTTTTAAAACCAACTCTATATTAACTGGTTTTAGTCAATAATGATCGAAGCGCAAAAAGTCACCTTTATCAGTCCTTAAATTTATAACAGATCCTTATTACTAGTTAATTTTATAAACTATTTTGCTTTTAAGAGGGTTTTGCGCTTCGATCGATAATGGTTAGTCCAAAAAGTCGTGATTTAACCTTATTTCCCGGTTTTTTTACTCACCACTATATGGCTTAACCAGGTGATAAAAGTGAATATGAAAAAAATTATTAATAAATTTTAAGTATTTAAAAACCATTCGCGTTTAATTTTACATAACACCCTTTAAATTTTAGTGTATGATTTTAGTGGTGAGTACAAATAAAAAAATATCTGTACTCATAAAAAAATTTATCCAAGTGGTGTAACTCTGTGCAGCATTCCAAAGGTTTTATTCGGTATCAAATTAGAACTGATAAAAAAACTAATTCAGAATATGGTACTTTTTGTCATGCTGAAAGAGTTGATGGAGTAAAAAAAAATAACGATAAATGGCTTGGGCGAGTTATAGATAAAGAAAAAGGTATTTTTTTTACTAAAAAAAATAGTTATTATAAATTTTCAGTTATTGAAGGTTTTATAGCATTAAAAGATGATGAAAAAAAAGTTTACCTAGCTAATGATAATTCTAAAATTAGCAAACGTAGTCATGGTAATAATAAAGAAATAAAAAAAAGTAAATCAATTTCTTTTGGTAAAATATTTATTATATATGAATATTTAAAAAATATTGGCTTATTTGATATTTTTAAAAAAGCATATGAAAAAGATACAGAAACTTTATTATCATTAATTATGTTTCGACTATTAAATGATAAAGCAAATTTGTACGCATTTAATTGGTGGGATAAATCATATGCAAAATATATTTTTCCCAATGCTAAATTACAATCAAAAAAAATTAGCGAATTTATTATTTCACTTGGTTCAGAAAATAATTTTAGAGAGTTTTTTTCAAATTATTTTGAATATATTAATAAAAATACAGAAAATTCAAATATATTAATTGATAGTACCGGCTTAACAAATGATATCAAAATCCCAATGACATTATTTAATAATTATAACGGTAAATTAAGTAATGAATTAAGATTAATTGTTGTAACTGATAAAACTCATGGCTTTCCAATATATTATAGATATGTACCAGGGAATATTGTTGATGTCTGTACCCTATATTTGATAATTAATGAATTAAAAGAATATAAAGTAAATATAGATAAACTAATTTTAGATGCCGGATATTATTCAGAAGATAATATAGCAGAATTATTAAAAAATAATATCAATTTTATGACAAAAATGGTTCCAAGAAAGGGATTATATCACCAATTAATTCTAGAACATGTCCCAAACTTAAAAAATGAAAAAAATTATGTAAATTTCGGGTGTCGTCATTTATATATAAAAAAGACTATTATTGACTTATTTAAGTCAAAGTTACCTGTTTATGCTTTTATTTGTCTCGATGTTGCTAAACAGCACATTGCAGAATTAGAATATTTAAATAATTTTTATATATTAGAGAATAATAATAATGATAAAAAAAGATTTCTTATTGATGAGTTGAAACAAGGCGTCTTTATTTTAATTACAACTTTTGATATTACAAAGGATGAAGTCCTTCCAACATACTATACTAGACAGTCAATAGAGCAAATATTTGATTATTTAAGAAATGAAACTACTATGTTACCAATAAAAGACCATTCTGAAGAAGCTTTTAGTGGCCATTTATTTATTAGTTTTATGGCTACAATTGCATTCATTGCTCTTGCTAAGCAATTAAAACAAAATAACATTTCTATAGCTGTTGCTTTAGATGAACTATCATATTTAAATGGAAGAGAGTATAATAATAAAATTATTCCAGATATTGCTACAAAAAATGTAAATAATATCGCTAAATGCTTAAATATAAAAATACCGAAAAAAATTAAGCTTTAAAATAATAATAAATAATTAAATTTTTGCTTAATATTTTTAATAAAATGAAATCAGTTTAGATTTCACATCGCTCAAATTTTTCACTTTAAAAGCAATTTTTAGGCCAGTTACACCATGTGGCGAGTATATAAATTCGGGAATTACGGTTTTAAGGTTAACTAGGCTTAGAGTTTTTGGGTCCGTTCACAAGTGAGAATGTTGCGGTGCCAAGCCTATTGAAAGGGAAGACACGTACCGCAACAATGTAGCCCCTATAGGAGCTTAGTAATTTTGATCGAAGCGCAAAAACCTCTTAAAAGCAAAATAGTATAAAAAATCAACTAGTAATATGGCTATGTTGCAAATTTAAGGATTGATAAAGGGTCTTTTGCGCTGCGATCAATATTTAACATTAATCCAAGTTAAAATATTATGGTTGGAGCAGAGAGCTAAGTAAAAACCTCAAAAGAACTACTGTTAAGATCTTAAGAGTATGCTAAAACTTAATTATAACTCGAAAGTCGCTACCAGCCGCAACGTGAGGAAAAAAAGATTTGGTGAACGGTTACGAGTTTTTAAAAGATAAAACCTCAAGTCTGCTCGGGCCAGGGTCTTTTTTCCGCCTTAGTCCTATGTTTACAAAAGCTATTAGAGTGGATTATATTTTTAAAATTATTTAAATTATCTTGAATATCTCTTTATAAGTATAATAATTTCTTAGGTCTATTTTATGAAAATATATTTTTTTTGGTTACTCTTGGTCTTCAGCCTCATTTATCCAACTTGGGCCTTGGCCCAGGGGACTATCACGGTGGGGGTGGTCAGTGGGGCCGACGAGATAATTATGGAAAAAGTTAAGCAGGTGGCTAAGAAAAATGGAGTGGAAGTAACAATTGAAGTTTTTAGTGATTATCTGCAACCTAATATTGCTTTAATCAAGAAAAAAATAGATATTAATTCTTTTCAGCATATTCCATATTTACATGACTTTAATACCTCTCAAAAGTCTAATCTTGTTAGTATCGGGAATACCTATATCGCGCCGATTGGTTTTTTTTCTAATAAAATTAAATCTCTCAAAGAACTAAATGAGGGCGACACCGTGGCCATCGCCCAAGACGCCACTAACGGAGGCCGGGCCTTATTGTTGCTAGAAAGAGCAGGGTTAATTAAACTAAGGCCTGGCAGCAGTCTATTGGCCTCTCCCGACGAAATCATAGAAAACCCGCTTAATCTAAAATTTATCCGTCTCGACGCTTCCGTCATGGCCAAGGCTAGAGACAAAGCGGTTATGGCAGCCATAAACGCAAACTATTCTATCGAGGCGGGCCTTAATCCCATCGACGACGCCGTCTATGTCGAGGATTTTGAGAGCCCCTATATCAACGTTATTGTGGCCAGGGCCGAAGATAAAGATAAAGCGATCTTAAAAAGTTTTGTGGAAGCTTACCAATCCAAAGAAGTGGCTGATTTTATACTTGGCCATTTTAAAGGTTCTATTTTACCGGTATTCCACTATAATCAATACTAGGGGGCTCAAACTGGGCCCCCAAAAAAAAATATTGACACAAAGCGGTATTTCTAGTATATTACACGTTTAGCTCGATTTTTGAGAGCTTGGGGCTTGAGCTTTTTGATAGTCACATAGGGCTAACCATTTATAAGGCTGCTCCTTCTACCAGGAAGCGAAATTGTTGCGCTAAATATCTTGTCTAAGTAACCGTTCACCAAGTCTTTTTTTCCCTCGTTGCGGTTGGTAGCGACTTTTGAGTTGTAATTAAGTTTTAGCTTACCCTTAAGCTCTTAACATTAGTTCTTTTGAGGTTTCTACTTAGCTCTCTGCTCCAACCATATATTTTAACTTTTATGAATGTTAAAATTACTAAGCTCCTATAAGGGCCTACATGGTTGCTGTCTGTGTCGTCCCTTTCAATAGGCTTGAGCCCGCAACGTTTTCTCATGTGAACGGGCCCTTAAGTGTTCACATTGGTGAACGGACACTATGTTTAATATAATTAAAAAGTTTGGGGCTGTAGCTCAGCTTGGGAGAGCGCATGACTGGCAGTCATGAGGTCAGGGGTTCGAGCCCCCTCAGCTCCACCATTTCACAATCCAGAACAGACCAATACAGGCTGAAAGTCCTTTAAAGTAAAGGCTTTCGGCCTTTTCCTTTGTCCAGGGAGATCCAATATAACGCTTGACAGCCAATAGATTTGACGGTATTTTTGATGGTATCTTAGTTTGCGGCAGAGGCGATACAGTTATGAGTCTAACTGACATATTTATCAAGTGTATAAAATGTCCAGACAAGGCCAAGAAGTTTTCGGACTCCGATGGGCTGTATTTGTACGCCTCCCTAACAGCTTTAAAGTCCTAGAGGTTTGAGGTGATCGGCAAAAGCTGGAGGATTTCGGGCATTATTTAAAGAATGGATTTTGATGTAAAGGGTGCTTAACTTCCTGGTCCCCGATTAGGTGCCAGGGTCTTCAATTTGACATTGAAGTAGAAAGGTTTCGTTTATGTTTTCAAGAGAGAAACTTGTAACTCTTATCAAGGATGGTCGGCCCCTTCCTGAAATTATCAGGGAGGCTACCAATATAACATCAAAGAGGCTCTTTAGCGCAGCTAAAGAGCCTCTTTGATGCCACGTAGCACTTGGCGGTTAACTTGCTCCCAGGACGAAGATCCACACAATTCCGAAAGCTCTTTTTTCGGACACAAGTTGTATAACTCATGAAAGCGTTCTCTCTCAAACGATTTAACACCACTGGACCTTGCGTATCAGACATGCACTACATGCTCCCGGTCCTATCTCGCTTGCCAGACGTTGATGACCTGATCGAGGGTGGATTTTATTTCATCATCCATGCTCCAAGGCAATCTGGAAAGACCACTTTTTTAAAATTTCTAACTGAAAAAATTAATACCCATGGCCAAAAATATGCTTTAAGCTGTTCTTTGGCCACATTAAGAGGCATTATAAATGAAGATAAGGTAATAGATAGAGTCTTTTCGCAGATCAATATGGCCATGAAATCATCCAGAGTAGAACTTATCAAGGCAAAAGGCTACAAATACGATTTTTTACCTGGAATGTCGGCACCCGACACTAAAGTAAGAATAATGCTCAACCAGTTATGCCAGGATTTGGATAAGGAGCTGGTAGTTTTTTTTGACGAGGCCGACCTACTAACAGGCCTTGGCCTCTTGACTTTTTTGGCCCAAATCAGAGACGGCTATAACGATAGGGACGAACAACATAACAAATTTCCTAGATCGTTAGCGCTGGTTGGTATGCGTGATATCAGGGATTACATTGCCTCGGAACACCCCGATTCTACCGGGGACCATCTGGTCAGCCCTTTCAACATAAAAAAGCGAGCCTTGACTCTAACCAATTTCACCGAGGCTGAGATCCAAACACTTTACCACCAGCATACGGAAGCCACGGGACAAATTTTTGAGCGGTCAGCCATCGCCAAAGCTTGGCATTGGTCCGAGGGCCAACCTTGGTTGGTTAACGCTCTAGCGGATACCGTCATAGTTGATGAGCTGAGTAATGACTTTTCCGTGGCCATTACTAGCGAGCATATTGATCAAGCGGCGGAGATTCTCATCAAAAGAAGGGACACGCATATCGACTCGCT
>JAITQT010000429.1 GCA_031288745.1 Deltaproteobacteria bacterium | reverse complement strand
AACAAATTATACGCCTCTTCAAGAAAAGGCTTTCCAGTTGGTAGATGAGAAGGTACCAGTGTACCCATAGCAAAAAAACAAATTTTTTTATAACTATTGAAAATTACATCCTTTTTTTTTTACCCAAGGAACTTCGGACTAAGGCCTTGTGGCCTTAAATATTTCATAGCCTAAGGCTATTTTCTATTTTTACTATTGGGCCTATGTATTTTTTAGGTTAACCCAATCCCCGCTCTAAGGCGGGCTAGTTGAGAGAGACCATGGATAAGTTAATCATCGAGGGCGGCTCGCCCCTCTTTGGGGAGGCCTTGGTTAGCGGGGCCAAAAACGCGGCCTTACCGCTAATGGCGGCTTCTATTTTGTCAGATGAGCCGCTTAAGCTCGATAATATACCCAAACTGGGCGACTTAATTACCATGGGTAGGCTTTTAGATTACATGGGCGGAAAAGTTACGCTCTACCCTCAAATAGATGGGCAGCTTCATGAACAAGCTCATCTCGATATGTCTAGCCTAAAGCTCCCCGAGGCCCCTCACGAACTAGTTAAAACCATGAGGGCCTCGGCCTTAGTCTTAGGGCCGCTACTGGCCCGCCATGGCCGGGCTAGGGTCTCTTTACCGGGTGGCTGCGCTATAGGGGTACGGCCCATTGATCTTCACCTTAAGGCCCTTTCTCAGATGGGGGCAACTTTTGATCTCAGCCAAGGCGACGTCATCGCTAGAGCCCCGGTCGGAGGCTTAAAGGGGGCTAAAATCAATTTTGAAACGGTCACAGTAACGGGGACGGAAAACGTTATGATGGCTGCAGTCTTAGCCAAAGGCCGGACTATTATTTCTAATGCGGCTAGAGAACCAGAGGTGACCGACACGGCCAAAGCCTTAATTAGCATGGGCGCTAAGATAAAAGGTCTTGAAACTGACGAGCTAATAATAGAGGGCACGGAATATTTAAGCGGGGCTAATCATACGGTTATGCCAGATAGAGTGGAAGCCGCTACTTTAATTATAGCCTGCGCCTTAGCCGGGGGCCGCTGCTCTATCGTAGGGGCCCCAGTAGGGGCTTTGGCGGCTGTAATAGATAAACTAATAGATTCTGGGGTTAATATATCTATTTTGGGCCAGACTATAACAATTGAGAGTTCTCAAGAGCCGCTTAAAGCGGTTAACGTCACCACCAGCCCCTATCCTGGTTTTCCCACCGACGCCCAGGCCCAGTTTATGGCCTTAATGACCGTGGCCCGGGGGGCCTCCATTATTACCGAGACTATTTTTGAAAATCGTTTTATGCATGTAAGCGAACTGAGGCGTTTGGGGGCCGATATTGCCCTTGAGGGGCGCTCGGCCGTGGTTAACGGCGTATTAAAGCTCTCAGCTGCCCCTTTGACCGCTTCCGATTTAAGGGCCTCGGCTAGCTTAATCTTAGCCGCCTTAGTTGCTAGAGGCCAAAGCGTGGTCCATAGGGTCTACCATCTAGATAGAGGCTACGATCGCTTAGATGAAAAACTAAGGCGTTTGGGGGCCAAAATAGAGCGGGTTAAAGATCGCTAGAGAGAGGAAGAAAAGAAAGTGGCTAGACCTAAAAGCCTTTATCTTAGCGCTTAACAGTCCTTTTGGGCTTAGAATGTGGGCTCTTTTTTTGGTTAAAACTTGTTAAACTTACAAGGCCAAAGAGAGGGTGATAGGTATCAAAATTTTAAACCCGAGTCAGAGCTATCCAAAGATATTTTGGGTAAAACTCGGAAAACACTAATTCTAAGCTACTTTAGTAATGGCGGGGCCGCTCGCTATTTTGTTAAGCCGCGTTGTTTTGTTTTTTTTATTTTCACCGTAGCTGCGGCAAGAAAAGCTGAAAGTTTACTGCGTTGGGTTTAAGTAAATTGCGCTTTATCTAGGTGTTTTCGAGGGTTTTACGGGCCATTAGCCGCAAGGTTGTGAGCCCTTTTATCGCCTTTGATTTCGTGATACTGAGCCTAGCTGGCTCTATTTAGCCTTAAGTTTGGCCCATTTCTCTTGAGCGAGTTTTTGCTCTGTAGCCCCCCTTAAAGCCCTTGGCTTGGAAGTATCTTTTCGCTGCTTTATAGAGCGTAATGTCGGCGTGTTCGCTCAATAAAACGCCGTCTCTTTCCCACCTAAAAGAGCTAGTAAATGGTTACGTACCTTTTTTTAGCAATTTATCTTGGATAGCTCTGTGGCCGAGTCAATTTTTTTTGGCTATTTTTTGACCCTCCTAGGTCAAAATTGGATAACTTACTGAATTCATTAGGTAAAATTTTAAAAAAAAAAAAAAAAAAAGCCTTGACTTAGGAGAAAAAATCAGTATAATACCCTTTTGTCGCTTGAGAAAACCTCAGTGCGAATTAGTCTTAAGGCCTTTAGCTAGTTATGGTTTTTTTTGTTTCCTCGTAAGGGTATTACCCAAGGCAAGTTGCCTAAGGGGAGATAAAATAGGCTAAAATAAAATCGAAAAAAATAAAAAAATTTACTTGACATATTAAATCGATTTTGATAGACTAATAGAACGCTCAAGAATTTGCCAAAGATAAAAATCTTTTGGTAAATAGCGAGCGGCGCTCTTTGAAAACTAAATAGTGTGACAAACGTGCAAGCGTAATAGGGCTCTTATTAATGGATTCCGTAAAAGGAAAAATTTTTTCCGTTTTTTATTACACGGAGAGTTTGATCCTAGCTCAGAATGAACGCTGGCGGCGTGCTTAACACATGCAAGTCGAACGAGAAGAAAGCCTTCGGGCTTTTGGAAAGTGGCGCACGGGTGAGTAACGCGTGGGTAACCTACCCTTGAGTTTGGAATAACGCTTCGAAAGAGGTGCTAATACCAAATATGACCACGAGGACTTTGGTCTTTGGGGTAAAAGAGGGCGCGTTGGGGGAAACTCCGATGCTCTCGCTTAAGGATGGGCCCGCGTGACATTAGATTGATGGTGGGGTAACGGCCTACCATATTGTCTACGATGTCTAGCTGGTCTGAGAGGATGATCAGCCACACTGGGACTGGAACACGGCCCAGACTCCTACGGGAGGCAGCAGTGAGGAATTTTGCGCAATGGGGG
>JAITQT010000427.1 GCA_031288745.1 Deltaproteobacteria bacterium | reverse complement strand
ACCGCTATTCAACAGTCTAACCAAACTCTAAGCACTATCGCCAAAGGTTGATAAACGGCTTGTACCAATTAAGCCTCGTGCGAACCCTCGCCTCGAAAGGAAGCTAGATGCCAAATTCGCCTAACCTTGACTTCTCCAATCCCTTTACTGACGACGACATTAGGGCTATGTGTGAGGCTCTCAAAAACGGGCTCACACCCGCCGAGGTTAGCGGCATTGACCGTAAACAAATAGAGGCCATCTACTCGGTAGCCCATAGCCTCTACAAAACAGGTAAGTTTAAAGAGGCCGAATCAGCTTTCAAGTTACTTTGTTTCTACGACTATTACGACTCGCGATTTTGGATGGGCTTGGGAGCGGCGCTCCAAGCTAGAGAGAAGTACCGTTTGGCGGCCGACGTTTATAGCGTGGCGGCCCTCAACGAGGGCTTATGCGATCCGACTCCCTTTTATTTCGCGGGTATCTGCTTACTAAAAGACGGCGACACTCAAGGGGCTTTGGGTTCTTGGAGCTGCTTGCAAGCTCTAGGTCAAGAAGGTGATTCAGCTCACGAGGCCGTCAAGGCTAAAGCTAGAAAGATGATCGAATTAGTCGAGGCTCAGGCCAAAGCCAAGGCCTCTAACTAAGCTCTTACTAAAAACGCCCATAACCTATATCTTAAATTAAATAGAGGCAACATCATGGCCACCATAGAACCAACCCAAACCACCACGCCCACTACTACGACAGATCCAATTAACGAGACTGGACTTCAAGGGACCCAAACCACCTCCTCGACCGAAGAGGTCTTGCCTCCCGCCTTTACCGTCGATAACCTTATCGCCTTCTTACAAGAGCGGCCGGAACTAGCCGCCCCGCTATTGGCCTCCGGCCTTTCTTTAGAGGTGCTGGTTGAGGCTTTGGGCTCTAAGGAAAGGGAGACTACGGTTAAAGTTAGCTCCGAGACCCTTAAAGCAAAGGCTGAGCAGCGCAAGGAGGCGAATGATAAAAAACTTCAAGAGATTGGCGATAACTTAGAAAAGATGCGAGAGCAGGAAAAGCTGAGCGTTTTTCAGAAAATCTTTAAATACATCGGTATGGCCGTAGGGGCCTTAGCCTCTATAGCCACAATCGCCCTAGGGGCCGTGACGGGGAATCCTTTGTTGGTCGCCGCTGGCGTTATGATGGCCATAATGGTTGTCGATAGCATTGTTTCAGAGGCTAGCGACGGAAAATATAGCATTAGCGCTGGGGTAGCCGAGATTGCCAAAGCCTGCGGAGCCGACGAAGAAACGGCTAAGTGGATCGGCTTTGGCGTCAATATGGCTCTAATGGCCATCACTATGGTCCTAAGTTTCGGTGCAGCCGCCGGTGGCGGAGTCGCCGCAGCTGCCAGTCAAATCACCAGCATCCTCTCTAAAGTTCAGACCGTCACCAACATTGTTAACGGCGTTAACATGATCGGACAAGGGTCGGTGGCCATCTGCTCGGCCATAGTCGATCACGATATAGCCCAAAACCAGGCCGACATGAAGGAACTGGAGGCCCTACTCCAAAAGATCCTCACGGCCATGGAGACCGAGGAAGCTTTCCTAAAATTTATCTTGGAAAAATTCGAAAAACTCGTCTCCGGCGTAAGCGAAATAATCGAGCAGAGCAACCAGGCCCAGGAAACCCTCTTATCCGGAAAAACCCCAGCCTTAGCTTAAAAAATTGTCTAACAAATTCCGCCCCAAACGGCGTTTTAATATTAACGGAGTTTAGCTATGTCCATGGATATTAGTACTTTAATCCAAAAATACGGTTTAACACCCGAGCAAGCCCAAGAAGTTGAAAAATCATACGCAGCCCTATCACCCGAACAGCGCGAAGATTTTACGGTTGAAGACTTTGAAAAGCTCTTAGCGGCCCAAGGCCTAACCGTCTACCACTTAATGGGTGACCCCGATAAACCCACTCTCACCCCCCCCAAGACTAGCGACATCACCTCCGCCTTATTTCTCATTGACGGCATGGCCTCCCCAGGGGCCTTAATAATGAGTTTAATAACTAAAGATGCGGCCGAGCAGCGCCGCCAGGCCCAAGAGACTACCTGGGCCATAAGCGATTTGACCGTCGCCAGCTTAAACGATCAAGCAGACGAGATCCGCTCAAAGGCTGTCAAGCAGCTCATCACCGGGGTCATCTCCGGGGCCGCCACTATAGCCGGCGGAGCCGTTTCATCCTTCGGTGGGATTTCCACTGCTAAAGGCCTAAGGGCTGGAACACTCACTGACCAGCAAGCCATGGCCGCTAACACCGCCTATAGCGGATACACCAAATCCATCGATGGGGCCGGCCAAATCTCCGGGGCAGTCGGTTCTTATCTAGGTACCCAAACCGACGCTGAGATTAAAGAAATGGAGGGGGATATCGAAAAGCTCAGAACCCAGATAGATATCTCTAAAAAGTTTGACGAACAGCTAATGGATCTGATCAAAAAATCTATCTCCGCCGCCGAAGCTATAGCCCAAAACACTAACCAGACTAGAGCCAAGATACTTGGTTAAGAGAGGCGTAAGCGTGGCTTTACTCTCGTTAGAAGATATATCAGCCGAACTTTGCACTGCCGCAGGTTGGCAAAAAAATGTGACCATGCGCAGTGATAGTGTTAAATTCGAGCTTGAAGACGGCCTTAGCTTCACTCTTAAAAATTTCGACAATAAAACCATGGCCTTCGAGGCCCCTTTAGGCCTGTTGCCAGAAGATAAAGTTGAGGCCGACGAACTAGCTAGAAAACTATGCCGTCTGGCGGCCGCAGCCAGCCTCCGGCGCCGTTCTATCCTCTCACTATCTAACGGTCAGCTAGCTCTTCATCTAATCTATGATACTGTGGCTACCCCATTGGCCCAAGCGCCGCTCTCCTGCGCCGAATTCTTAAACGATCTAGATTGGTGGCGGCTAAACGGCTTTTCGCCAGAAAACTAACTGGCCGCTATTCTGGCCTTAAATGGTCAGGGAAAGGTTATTTCATGTCTAACATAGGCGATCTCGGAAATGTATTCAACAAGGGCATTAACCAACTTGAATCTATGGACTCTGGCCTTCAGGCCAGAATTGATCAAATAACCCAGGGTGGAGAGTCTATCTCTCAAGGCGATTATCTTCAGCTCAACTTTCAACTAGGCCAATACAACGCCTTCATTGAATCGCTCGCCTCGCTCACCAAAAGCATGAGCGATACTCTAAAATCCTTAGCCCAAAAAACCGGATGACTTTTACGACCATGGTGGCCGCGAAAAATTCCGCTCCGGCCCTAAAGACCGAAATAACTTCTCGAACATGGCGGCTAAAAGCCGCTATGTTCGTTGTTTTTTTATTTTTTTCTCCCTTCTTATACCCTCTTTCGCTCCCTTCGGTTGCTCTTTCCCAAGAGGCCTCTTCCAGGCCGGCCCCTGTTTCTCCTTCTAAGGATGCCATTCGCCCTTGGCGAGTTATCTACCTCCAAGCCGGCCCCTACCGCGACTACCTGATGAACCTAGTAGGCTTAAGCAGCGCGCTTAAAGAGCTTAACCTAGTGGAGAAAGCCTTTCCCTATTTGAATACAGAAGCCAAATTTCCCGATGATATCTCTCATGACATTGTCTTAAGCATACCTAATCATGCTTATACCGCAGATCGCCCCAAGCGACCGGATCCGCTAATTAAGGAAAATATTGAGCCCAGCCAAGAGGCTGATGCTGCCCAGTTGTGGACCTGGTTATCGAAAAACGCAGGAGGAGACCGTCTTATCTTTTTAGCTGACGGCTTCTACTCCGCCGACTGGGACGATGTTAAATTAGCCAACATTAAAGTAGAGATAATCCAAAGACTTAAGCGCGATGAAGCCGATATGGTTATAGCCATGGGCACAGCCGCTAGCCAAGCTATGATCTGCGATGATATAACCAAAGCTGTTTTAAGCGTCAGCGCCACCGACCCCATAGCTGCAGGGCTAACTAAAGATAAAGAATTTTCTGGTAGAGATAACGTCCACGTCCAGGTCGAATCTGGTAAGCTAGAGCGGCAGCTAACCATGTTTCATAACCTTTTTAAGTTTAAGACCCTCGGTGTACCCTACGACTCAACCGAGGAGGGTCGGAAGACCATGGGCGTGGAAACGATTGAGAAAGTGGCTCAAGAAAAAGGCTTTAAGATAATTTCCTGCTTCACTAATCTAGAAATTCCAGATTTAGAAAAAAGTAGCGCTAATTTAACTAGCTGCTTAAAGCGGCTCTCTGAAGAGAGCGAGGCCATCTACCTAACCGTCAATAACGGCATGGCCCCCGAAGGTATGGCTAATATCCTAGCTCCCATAATCGCCTACGGTCGCCCCTCGTTTTCCCAAAAAGGTCCGGTCGAAACCCGCCTAGGGGTGCTGATGAGCCTAGCTGAGGACGACTTTATAAACTCTGGCCGTTTTGAGGCCAAAGTTATTGAGCAAATTTTACTTGGCCAAAAGCCTGGTAACATAAGCCAGCACTATGTAGCCCCACTGACTTTAGCCCTTAATATAAAGATGGCCATGATAATCGGCTGGGACCCTCCCTTTGAAGTTTTAGCCGCTATCGATCAACTCTTCGATCAGGTCGCCGGGCAGCAATGAGCCTTAAGGCTAATCAGTCGACCGACGCCGACCAAACCCGTAATACTAAAAGCGTTTCCACCACCTGGTTCGTTTGGGCGGCCGCAGCCTTATTAGCCGCTTGCCAGATTGTCTACTTAAGTTTAAGCTTTTCTACTATTGACGCTAAAGCGCTCGAGGCCAGGCTCTTAGTTAACGAGATGTCTCTTAAGCGATTGGCCTCCAAACTAGAAACAGTGACCTCTCTGGGCTTAAGGCTTGAAAACTATATTGGGCTAGAGCAAGAACTACTCTCCGCTCAAGAACGCGACCCCACCGTTGGCTTATTGGTTGCTTCCGCCTCTGGCCAAATCCTCGCCCATCAAGGGCCCACTCCTAAAAGCCGCTCATTACCCAATCCCTCTGCTTGGCTAAGCTCAATTTCCAGTAACAATGAGCTAAGCTTTAAAGATAGCTCCTCTCGCTCATGGATGGGTAAAGCGCTTTTTTTACCAGACGGCTCCCCGGCCGGTTACGTCGTGGCCCCAAAGCCTGAGATAAGCTCTATCCCTTGGGGGGCTGCTGGCCTAACCAAGATTAATTTATTCCCTTTAGCCTTAACTTTAACCTTATCTAGCCTAATTTTAGCCTCGGTTCTCAAAATTGCCTTACGTATTTCCCTAAAGCGCCTCAAAGGGCCCCGCCTTATCTACTTTACCCTCCTCGGGGCCTTCTTCGTCTCTCAAGCCCTCCTAACCTTACAAACTCTCCCCGCACTCCGCTCCATTAACCTTGAACAAAATAGAGCTGCGGCTGGTCTTTTAATTGAAAGCCTAGCGGCCGACCTTGATAAAATAGCCTTTAAGGGGCTAGCTCCAAATCAAATAGCCGATCTACCTCGCTATCTAGAAAAGCTGCGCCTAGAATTTCCTATTTTGGAGGCCATTGCCGTTCGACAGAGCGAGAAGGGCCTAACCTTTGGCGATAAAATTTTAGAAACAGCCGAGCGCTCGGATCCAGAGCTAATTTATAGACCTTTAAAGAGCGGAGGAGAGGTAAGAGGCTCTATATCGAAAGCTTTAAGCGGCGCTCAAAGCTGGGAATTACTCCTTGACAACGCCTCCTTAACCTTAGTTTCGGGGCTAGCGCTTTTGGAATTGATTCGACTTTTACTAGCGCCGATAAATTTATCAAGGGCTAATGGGGAAAATAATTTGGGTCAAATTTCTTTGAATGGCTCCTCCCACGCCCAAAACTCGGCTCTCTGTGTCGCGCCCAGCTCAGATGAGTTAAATTTGCCTACGCGTTGGCGCCCCGAACTAGTTCGTCCCTTGGTCTTTCTAACCTTGACAGCCACCGACATGAGCCTTAGTTTTCTCCCTCTTAAGAGCGCTTCCCTAAACCCTAATTTCTTGTGGTTCCCCACGGCGGTCCTTTACGGACTACCTATCTCCATGGAGGTAGCCATGGCCGGGCTAGCCATGTGTTGCGGCGGGGCGCTGGTGGCTAAGCTTCCCAGTTGGCGCCCTTTGTTTGTGCTAGGGCTGACCGCCGCAGCCCTAGGCTGCCTCTTATCGGGGCTAGTTACCTCCATAGCTGGCTTTATAGCCGCACGGAGCCTGACCGGGCTAGGTTACGGCTTTTTTAATATCTCGGCCAGCGTTTTTCTAATTAGCGCTAGCGATCCTAATAAACGCGGCCAGGCCATGGGTGACTTTTCGGCCGGATTGTTTTCTGGCGGACTGTGCGGCTGTTTGGTTGGCGGTCTTTTGGCCGAGCGTTTTGGCTTTGACACTGCCTTTTTCACGGCTGCGGCCATTTTAGCTTTCACTGTCTTCATTAGTTTAATAGTCTTTCCCTCCGGTGGAGCGGCTCCTAAGGTTAAGCCTATGCGGCGAATAGCCTTAGCCAAGCTCAATAAATTTTTATTTAGCCCAGGTGCTATAACTTTTTCTATCTTAAGCCTAATTCCTTCCACCGCCGCCCTAGTTGGCCTTCTTAACTACCTCTTACCCCTTCGCGTAAGCGATATGGGCTCTGGCCCGGCTGCGGTAAGTAGACTTAATCTCTTATTTTCGCTAATCGTAGTTATCTTAGGGCCAATTTTAGGTGCCCAAATCGATCGCAGCCGACGGCCAGCCCTTTTTTTTGTCCTCTCTGGCTGCCTTTCCGCTTTAGCCATACCGACTCTAGTGCTATGGCCAACCATGGCCGGGGCCGTTTTATGCCTGGTTTTTTTAGGTTTAGCTAACTCCATAACCGAGAGCGGTCACCCGGTCTACCTATTAAAACTCCCTCAGGCCTCGTTAATTGGTCCTGAGAGGGCCATGAGCCTTTATAGCGGCCTTAGTAAGCTCGGTCAAACGCTCGGTCCTTTGCTCTTGGGTGCCGCCTGGAGTTCTATGTATGAGACTGGTTTAGCGGCCTTAGCCGCGATGATGTTGGTAGCGAGTTTACTATTTTACCCATTAAGCCTTTCGGCCGCCAAGGCCGCTAAAAAAGATAAGTCCCCGTGAGCGAACTTTTTAAGTTGGTGGAAGCGACCCTGCCGGGTGCAGCTGACTTTTTAAAGCGTAACGCCCCCTTAACTTTATCCGAGCTAAGCCGCAAGCTTAACCTTAAGGGGAAGCGTCCTTCGGAAATCTTAATTAAGAGCTGCGCTCGCCAAGCCAGACTCCATTACGGCTCGGATGCGGCGCTAGCGATAACCGAATTGCTATCTAGCGGCGGACCTGTCCTTTCGGCCAATCACCATGGACTTGATAGTCACCCCGAGATGGTTCAGGGCCGCTTTATCTTCGCTTTAGATGGATTATTTGAGGCCGCTACCGAGCCAATCATAGTCTTAGCCTGCTCAACTATCCCCCTGTCTAACCCCACGCTTCCGGGGGCAATCATGGTCGGCCGCAGGACTGCTAGCGGACGTCACCCAGCCGTAAGGCTTTTTCCCCGCTCCCTCGATCATTTAATGGTCTCCAGGGCCCCTAACGTTTCGGGCCCAATGGCCAAAGAATTTATTAAACGAATTAAAAATTCAGATTTCTTAAAGCCCCTAGAAAAACAAGCCGCTATCTCTCTCGCCGAAGGCTCGATGCTCTCTAGTAAATTTCTCTCTAGAGAATCATTCCTCAGTCAAGCCGCCTTACTTAACTCCGAAATCTGGAAAAGTCTTTTTACCAGCTCGCCAAGGCCTCTAATTGAGCTTGAGCTAGAAAAGCTGACCATCGATTGCCTAGCTAGCGATCTGGCCTTATCCGACTCTCCTTTAGCTCGGGCCCTGACCGAGCCTGATATCGTAAAATCGCTTTTACCAGCCCTAGCCGGGGTCAGAGGAGCCTGGTCGGCTTCTCTCTTAGGCCAACTAGCCCCCCCCAACGCCCCCATGTGGCGCTCGACCGGAACGGTTTTTTTTTGGGGGGTAAAAAACGGCCGTTTTTTTCCTATGAGAATTGAACTAGTAAAAAACTCTATCTACCTCTCCGGGGCCGGCTTTAACATCCCCCTAGCCCCCGAGCCCTTGGTCACCGCTCTTTCCGAAGGCCATCTTGCGCCAAATTTGTTCGTAGATTATTTAGTTTTAGCCGTCCACGGCTTAACGGCCCACGGCGGTGTTTTTATGATAGATTATCTCCCCGCTCTTTTGGAACCAGCGGCGCATATCTTAGAAATCAAACTTGAGACGGCCCCGCCGCTTTTGGCGGCCGGGCTTTTACCTCTAAGCGCACCGGATGAACCTTTATCCCCGCTAGGGTTACTAGAGTGGCTCTCCTTTGGCCCCCGACCTCCTGAGCTAGCTCGCTTACTAGGAGATACGACAATCGAGAGCTTAACCCCCTTTAGCCTAGGGGAATGGTACCAAGAAGAGTTTCCCACCTCCCGAAGGGCCTCTAGTTGGCGAGGCCCCGTCGCTCCTCCTCCGCTCACGCTTAGCTCGAACAAGACCTAAATTACAAATTAATTTTTCTCAAAAACTTTCTCACCTTATCCCCTATTGAGGGCCTATAAACGTTCACCAGATTTAGGCGACTAAGATTTAAGAGTAGCTTTATTCGGCCATAGTTGATTAAGCTTTCATAGTCGTGATGATAGCTAAGCTAAGAGGCGCGCTTCAAGTCGTAGGGGAATATTTCGTAGCTCCTTAGGCTTTTTTCTCAAAGCTGATAGTCTCGCTTAAAGGTTTAAGGTGTCCGTTCACCAATGTGAAAGAGTTCTCGATGGAGTTTGAGTCTTTCTTGGATACCATTTTCAGCTACGCTGATCAGTATGGCCCAGATTTCCCTTCTTCTGAACTCAAAGACCTTGTCACGTTGTTCATGGAGCACCATGCCAATTTCAAACGAGAATTAGCTGGCGACCATGATTTTCTTACAATTTCACAAATTAAAGAAATGATGATAATCGGTTCAAAAAGCAAAGGGAAATTGACATAGCTGCCTTGACTTCCTGTTTGCGTCGATTCAAATCTGAATTGAATCCCTCGACAAAGGGATAAAACTTAAAAATTTTAGACGTTACAAGACTTCCCTTTGAAAGAATGACCTTGAGCCTATCCACGGTCAAACGAGCATATCACCGCGCACCTACGGCTTGGCCTATTACAGCCTCGCCGGGCTCACCCTAACGAAACAGGTTCGTCATCCAACGGACTACTCTTTCGCCTAGGGTTATTCACCACCCCACCTCTTAGGTGACGCAGTTACCTCTGGCTACAGGGGTTGCGACTCCTTCCCCTGAGGTAAACTTTCAACTCACGAACGTTTGCATTCATGGGCGCACATATATCAGAGAGGCTATCATGACCTTACTGCGGCGAAGGGGAATACCCTACCTGATTAATGAAGACAAAAACAAATAAGAAACGGACGGCTTAAACCTCGCCAAGGCCCTCGAACTATCTAAGTTTTTTTGCGCTTATAAACGACTGAGCGGACTGGTACAACCGGATTAGAGTTGTCGAAGCCCGATGGCTAGGAAGACTGTAGGGCAAACATAAGATAACCCCTAAATCGCCATAGCCAGCCCGAAGAGTAGTAAAGATTATTTACAACTTGCCAGTCGAACGTATAGATAAAAATAGGCCTCAGGGTGCCTTTGTGAACGGCTACCCTAGCAAAGACGAGGCTATGCTTTATAACAGCTTAAAATACATTTTTAGGCGGAGTTTGAATAACATTTTGCCGCTTTTTTTGATATCCGTATTGGTAAAGAGCAT
>JAITQT010000328.1 GCA_031288745.1 Deltaproteobacteria bacterium | reverse complement strand
AGGACATGTTAAAAATTTAAGGTCAGCCTTTAAAAAGGCCTTCGGTTTGAAATCCGTAGACCTCTATAGGTTCGAAGGGCTCGAAAGAGAGCCTCTGATGGCCGAGGCGGCGGCCGTGGCCGGGCTGACCAAATGGGTCCTGGAGAGTCGGCCTTGACGGCCCTCGAAATTGCGATTAGAAGAACTGGCGCAGCGAAGTCCTTTGGGCACTCTATCGGGGTTCATCCCTAGGCACATTGAGCAGCCTGGCTCGCGCCATTGAAAGCCGGAAGAAATGAAAATCTTATCAAGGCCCTCTAATTCGGCCTGGCGCTTGACTAAGCCAGAACCGGGCACGGCTAAGGCTACCACGCCTTTTCTAATTTTTCGGTTCTTTAAGATAGACGCCGCTTGC
This sequence comes from Deltaproteobacteria bacterium, assembly GCA_031288745.1. Lineage (GTDB taxonomy): Bacteria > Desulfobacterota > Desulfarculia > Adiutricales > Adiutricaceae > JAITQT01. The sequence continues at coordinate 5,094 of JAITQT010000328.1, read as the reverse complement.
CTAAAATCTTCTATCCTACCGTTGGTGCACGAGCCGATAAAGACGTAGTCGATCTCTATGTCGCTTATTTTACGCCCTGGTTTCAAACCTTGATATTTTAAGGCCTTTTCGGCCGCCAAACGCTCGTTTGGGTTTTCAAAGGAGTGCGGATCGGGCACTTGCCCGTCTAGCGGGGCGTTTTGGGCTGGGTTAGTGCCCCAAGTGGCCAGCGGGGTAACGCTAGAAGCGTTAAAAGAGACCTTTTTATCAAATTTATAACCTGGATCGCTTTTAAGCTCTAACCAGAACTTTGAGGCCGCTTTGAAATCAGCCCCTTTGGGGGCATATGGCTTAGAGCTGACGTAATCGAGCGTTTTAGCGTCAGCGGCTATTAAGCCCTGCTTGGCCCCGCACTCTATGGCCATGTTAGAAAGAGTGAAGCGAGCTTCCATAGAGAGAGCTTCTATGGCTGGGCCCATATATTCTATAGCAAAACCAGAGCCCCCGCTCACTCCTAAAAGTTTAATAATATAAAGGGCCAGATCTTTAGAGCTAACGCTAACGCCCAAAAGGCCTAAGACTTCTACGGCTAGAGTTTTTGGCTTATATTGGTAAATCGTTTGGGTGGCTAAAACGTGCTCCACCTCGCTAGTACCGATACCAAAGGCTAGGGCGGCTAAGGCCCCGTGGGTGGCGGTGTGGCTATCGCCGCAGACTACCGAGTGTCCGGGTAAGATAAGCCCTTGCTCGGGCATGGTCACGTGGATGACTCCTTGGGCAGGATGGTTGTAACCAAAAAAGGTCTTAACTCCGAAATCCGCTTGATTTTTTTCCAAGGCCGCCAGCTGGTCCTCGGCCACTTTATCTTTTAAGGGTCTAGAGCGATCGTCGGTGGGTAGGCTATGGTCAATAACTCCGCAGACCAAATCTGGTCGCCTTAAAAGGCGGCGGGCCTCCCTAAGGGATTGAAAGGCTTGGTGAGAGGTGACCTCGTGAATGAGGTGGCGATCGATATAGAGTAAATCCGGGCGGCCCGGTTGGCTTTCGACCAAGTGGGAGTTCCAGAGTTTATCCAACAAAGAAGACATATTTATTATACCTATAATACCTCTTAAAGCAACGTATAAATAAAATTAAATGATTATATTATTTTTTTTAATAATTTATTTAATTTAAAAAATATTATTAATTTAGTTTAATTAAATAATAATCTTTAGTCCTGAAGAAATAATAGTTAATGTCAATCTAAAAATATTCTTTTTAGCCGAAACGCAAGGACCATCAACGGAATTTGAACTATAGACTTAACGTTGATGCATTATAGCAAATATCCGGCCAGTCGTCTATCGTTGTTTCGGGTGACCATAAATATTGAAATGGTTCTCATCTAGTAGGCTCCATTCGTTTATCTTAAGCGCTGTAAAACTCCGTCCTTAAGGGCAGGGAAATTAAGGTGCATTCAGGTTTTAATGTTTTTTCATTCAGAAGTTCTTTACCTTAATTTATTATACCAGCATAAAATTGATCGAAGCGCAAAAAGTCACCTTATATGAGTCCATAAATTTGTAACAGAGCCTTATTACTAGTTAATTTTTTTGACTATTTTGATTTTAAGAGGTTTTTGCGCTTCGATCAAAATTGAAAGCGACTCTCCGTCGCAGCTTCCTGCGAAATATCTAGATGGCCAGAGAGAGCTGTCCCATTATTTAACTTAAAATGTTGGTGTTCGTCGCCACGATTTTAAGCCTCTCTGTAAACTCCTTTTAGGCTGTTGACTAAATGAAGTCGCAGCATTTATCTTTGACTGTTTTTTCATTGAGCTATACTCAAGAACGAAATGATTTGCCACTTTTGCTGTATCACCAAAATGAATTTTTCGAGCTTTTTTAGTCAACCTTTTTTACTCTTTAGAAGGTCGAATGATTTTGAGGCTCTCGAATCTTTGTAATCTAGGTAAACTAGGACGAGATCAATTAGGGTCATTTTAAGCTTTACTTCAAAAATTGTTTAGTTTAATATTGAGCAGGTTATTAAGAACCATAGTATAAACTTTGTGATCCGAGGTGAATATAGTTCAATGAAAAACCAATCAAGCAAAAACATTGGTAAAGTCGTTAATAATATCAATTCAAGGAATAATATTAATGCTAATCAAGAATTAATAGATATTATTTCTTCAATTTTAAAAATGTCTATGTGTCCAACGCTGGTGAACCGTATTGTAGGCGTGTTTTTGTTGGCTTGCGGCTTGCACTTCGCTTCTGCAGCCACTGTGGCCCACCTTAGTGAGCGGACCACGCGTAAAATTAAGAAACTTATCGTCGCCTAGAACACGGAAAATGTCTTTGAAATAAAACGCGGCTAAAGAAAGGCCAAACTTGCGGGCGTTGAGTCAGAGATCATTGAAGAATTCAAGGCCAAGAACTATCCCACCAGACAAAGTATCGCCGACATGATTTTCGAGAAATTTGGTATTAAGGTTTCGATGTTAACGGTGTAGCGGCTTCTAAAAAAACATAACTTCAAGCTTTTGAAAAGCGGCTCGTTGCCGGCAAAGGCAGAAAATTAAGGTTTGAGGACATTTAAAGATAAAAAAGACTTAGATAAGCTTATTAGCGAGAAGGTTCAGTTGTTTGATAATTTGGTGCCAATAGGCGGGTCAACATTTACAACCGAAGAGGTTCAAAAATAAAGGCCTAAAATGGAAAATCATTTCGTTCTTTAGTATATATTCACCTCAGTCGAGCGGTAAGTGAAAAAAAGGTCTTGAAGAGGCCTTGTGAACGGTTACTTTTTTTGAATTACCACCATTAAGAAGGAGGAAGGAAATGCAGGGAAAACTGCAATCTCCGTCATTTTTTACGCTTCATGTAGAAAATTTTGGGAAAATTACTAAAGCAGATATCGAATTATCTCCTTTTACGCTTTTTGTTGGCGATAATAACAGCGGTAAAAGTTATATGCTTACTTTGATTTACGGCTTACTCAGTAATCATACCGACAAATTATTGCTGGAAGGCTTTGAATTATTGTATCAGGATTTTTTTCCATTAATACAGCGATTCCTTAAACAAGAGGTTAATGAATATTGTTTCATAAAGAAAGAGGAAATCGACCTGTTCACCGGTATCGTTAATCAAATATTGAAATTGAAAAAGGATGATTTGAGTAAGGTTATTTTTAATAAAAATATAGAGATCGGCACAATAAGTCTTGCGTTTCATTATGATGAAGCCAAGCCGATTTCTTTATGTTTTGTTAGGGCTCGAAACGGTGAAAGGCAAATAATTCTTGGGTCGGCTGGTAATCCTCAGATAATGGAAATCGACGATAATTTCATAAATGTTAGTAAGGTTGGGACCAGCCGTGTTCTTGATGTTGGCAAGCTACAAAATCTTAAAGAGCTTACTCCGCTATTAATGCTAAGGTTATTTAGAAATTTGATGCTGCACGGCAATTTTTCTGGCCCAGCATTTCTGCCTACTTGTAGAACAGGCTTTGTTTTGACTCATAAAGCGCTATATGCTGATTCAATTCTGAAAGCTTACACAATAGAGGGCAGAAAATCAATGAACAACTTATTTCTCACAGCCCCAATGCTCGAATTCGCAATGAAACTTAGTACCTTTTCCTCATTTACAGGTCACAACATAGCAGAGAGAAATAACCTCGTTCATTTTATGGAGGAAAAATTGTTGGGCGGAACTATCGAACTAAGCTCTATGCCTGTTGCTGATTTGCTATATCGTCCGTATGGACTTGCTAAAGCTCTTCCAATGCATGTCGCATCCGCCATCGTTACTGAAACTGCGCCGTTGCTGCTCTACATTCAAAAAGTAGCTGCAACATGTCTATTGATCGAGGAACCGGAAATGTGCCTACACCCAAAACTACAACAGGTTATGGCACGCGTACTGATCAAGACTATGAATTCTGGATACTATGGCATACCTGTCATTGCTTCTACTCATAGTGACATTATTGTTCAGCATGTTAGTAACATGTCGTATTTGTCTTTGCGGCCTGATAGGAAGCAGCTAATGAGCGAATTCGGATATGATGAAGACGATTTGCTCGAACCTGAAAATGTACGAATATATCAATTTGATGATAAGGGTATATATTCAGAAGTGACCCCCATCCTTTGGAATACGGAAAATGGCTATGTAGTAAGTACCTTTATTGACGCTCTGGGTTCTATTTTACAACACACGATAGAAATAACCTCAGAGGATTGACGTCAACTACGCCTCTCTAAAGGAATGGGCTTGTAAAAGCCCTTGATTGACTAGGTTAAGCGGAGTAAAGTCCGTTAGGGTTGATATTTTTAGGTTAAAGAACAAAGGCACCACGCCTCTAGCGGTTTCGCCCTCTTAAAGCTCCGTTTGCAGACAAGGACAAGGTAATTCCGAAATGGATTTAAGATTGAGCTGGATATCAGCATTTTTGAGATGAAAGTTGATCTCCTCAGTTAAGGGTGCCTTTTTAACGAGCTTATCATTGGTTGTAGGTTGTAATAAAAATTGCAATTAGCTTAGCCCACTGCCTCTAAAAGAGGTAGAGCCTTTTGGAACGCCGCCGAAAAAGAGTTTTTGAGAGCATCGTTCATCATCAAAGCGCTCGGACTATCGTGGAGTTATACTGACGACCGAAATGATTTGCCGGTTTCAACTTTAGACTTCAAAGGCAGATGGTGGCGGGAGGTGCCATGGAGCGGTAAATGTTTTCGGTCCTGGGTATATCCCCAAAGCTAAAGGCGGCGCGAGTAACTCTCGAATCTGACTATCTCCTGCGCTATGGGCAACCAAAAGAACGCTGATTAGGACAATTAAGGGTGTTTTCAGCCCAAAATACCTAAGCTAGACGAAGATTCTAGCCAGGACCAAGGAATTTCCGAATCAATGCCTCGCCTGTTAATTCCATGCACAAGCTCATAATGGTACGCCTTAAAGAGAGAGGTCTTCCAACTAAAACTAGTAGTGGAGATCTTACCAAGTTTGATCGTAGCGCAAAAACCCCTCAGCCTCTAAGACGGCAGAATTTATTTTTTAATCCTTTAGGTATGCTATATCCCATAATTATTTTCTTATAGCTTATATTTTGCTCTTGACTTTA
>JAITQT010000327.1 GCA_031288745.1 Deltaproteobacteria bacterium | reverse complement strand
GCAATAAATTAGCTAATATTATGGTATTATCAATAATTTTGTTCTGATCGCTCTAAATTTAAATATTGTATTTATATGGCACCTAAGAGGCTCTTTAGTTACGCTAAAGAGCCTCTTAGATGCCATGTACCACTTGGCGGTTCAACTTGCTCCCAGAACAAAGATCCACACAATTCCGAAAGCTCTCACACCCTCACGGATGACTATACAAGACCCGGGGCTGACTCGCTAACTAAGCTTTACTCATAGAGATTCTTCCTCTCTTATGTCGTGCTGGTTTATCCTGTCGCTATCGTAACCGTTCACCAGCCCTCCCAGAAGGCCTGCCGCGCTTTGTGATTTTAGAAGCGCATTCTATACGCTGTGGTTGCTTTTAATGTATTTTTCAAATTGCTAGGGCAATGCCAACTAATAGCCCATATATAAGCCTTTGTTCATTTGAGCGGGAAGAGGCAAACAAGGTCTTGAAGGGGCCTTGTGAACAGTTACCTTTCCACAGCGCACAATATATCGTATTTAAATTTTTAAAATTAATTAAAGAATAATTTTAGTAGGGTAGAGCACTGTCGCGATGACTTTCACCCCGCTTCCAGCCCCCCCTTCAAACCGGGCCTACGGAGTTACCACACCCGGCTTTCACCCAGACCTTCGCACCGCCCACGGAAAGGCTTTTCATTCTAAGATTTAAATATGCATTGGATACTCCCTATCGCCTGCTCACCTGCTCTAACCTTCGCAATAAATTATAGCCACTTCCTCAATCTCTGAACTTTATTTAGCAACGTTATAGGCCTATTCACTATTGCGTCCTTTCCCTCTTTCATGACCTGTTCTGGGTTAAGGGCCCTTCCCACCACAGTGATTAGCGGTATCTTCAGTACTACTCCCCTATCCGACTCCCCATAGAGAGACGGCCTGTTAGTCGCCGGAAACTGGTTTTACTCCCCTATCAAAGCGCAACCTTTGCGGTTCTCCCGTGTTACCACATTCGCACCTTATGTGCAGGCCATTGTTATTCCCCCAGCGGACTCGACAGGCTTTATCTGCTGATTTTCACGTCTTATAATCCTGTGACGTTAACCTTTTATTTACCTATCGAACAGCAGCCTTGCCATATATATTGGTGGGTCACTCTCGTAACTAACATTTCGAGGCCTATTCAGCGTTCACTCACGTTATAACCTACACCCTCGCGGCCCTCCTAAGAGAGGACTTTACATCCCATGCTCACGACATTTTGTTACCTCCACATAGTATGGGATTGCTACCGGCTGGAACATCAGTAAAAGTTGCCGGGCGAGTAGTTTTACCTCACTAAGCGAATGCACCATTCCACGGCCCACAACAAATTATCTTAAATTTCAGTAAAAAACTCTTCTTAGTGCTATTATTATATAATTTTAACTATCTTTAACTACGATCCTAGGCTAACCCAGCCTTGATTTTTAAACCTAAAACTCATATAATATATACAAAATCTAAGAGCTCTTTTAAATTTTTGACTAAACAAACCTCGTTTTGAGGGTCATGGTTTCTTAGCTTTTTTTAGTCAATCGCCTGGCGCTCTTTGACCTACGAATTTTTCTTGGGCCTTAAAACGAACCTCAAGAACTGACCTTAAATTTAAAAAAAATTAAGAAAACTTCTAAGTCAATTCTTTTTAGCTGTACTTATAAGGAAAACTTCTTTTTTTTTTGCGTTTTTTCCTAGCCGGGCAAAGACGCTCTTATCCACCCTCGGCAGACGAGGAGGAGGGTCGGCTATGAAGGCCAACCACCCTCTAAAGGGTGGAAGCTCGTAGATGCCTTCGGTTGACTAGGGTAAGTTTGAGTTAAGTGAGCTATGTTGTTATTAGGTTAAAGACCTGGTAACCGTTCACCTAGTCTTTTTTCCCCACGTTGCGGCTGGTAGCGACTTTCGAGTTGGAATTAAGTTTTAGCCTACCCTTAAGAGCTTAACATTAGTTCTTTTGAGGTTTCTACTTAGCTCTCTGCTCCAACCATATATTTTAACTTGGATTAATGTTGATCGAAGCGCAAAAACCTATTAAAATCAAAATAGTATAAAAAATTAACTAGTAATTTTGCTATGTTACAAATTTAAGGATTGATAAAGGGGACTTTTTGCGCTACGATTAATGTTAAAATTACTAAGCTCCTATAGGGGGCTACATTGCTGCGTGATGTGTCGTCCCTTTCAATAGGCTTGGCACCGCAGCGTTCTCTATTGTGAACGGGCCCTTAAACGTTCACATTTGTGAACGTACACAAGACCTGCGCCTCCGTACCTCCAATGATCTCGCCCTCTTAAATCTCGGGTTGCAGACAAACGACAGGGTAAGTACGAAACAGTATGGGTGATGAGCCATAAAGCCGGTTAGCAACATTACCTAGATGAACGTTTTGCAGCCCCGTAAGGGCGTTTTTTCAAGGGGTTTAACTCCATCCACTTCATAACCGTGGCCCTTTTGTAGGCGACGGCTATGGATGGAATTTTCGCGTCTTTTCAGATTAAAGAGAAGATCGCCACAGTACTCCTGGCTAAAAAAGCCTGGGGGCTACTGGCGGCTCCTGGCAGGAAAAAAGATGAATTCGGACGACAGCTGTAAGTATTACCCCTGGGCTTTGGAATCTTGGGAAAGCGGCCTTAAAAACCTCACCATTCGGCGAGGGGGCTCGAATCTTGATTACCAAACTTGGAGAGATTTTATTGACAAAAAAAACCTCTCGCCCAACATAGATCAGATTGTACTTAACTCCTGGAAACGCAGCTCCGAACTTAACGTCGACCCTTTTGCCCCTGAACTCTCCGTAACCAACGAACTATTCGAATCCTTTGATAAAGAAATCATCTTAACCCTCGCCGATAGACTTAGCCCCTCCATGTCCGAAATGATAGTTGAGCGCAACCACGTCTTAGTCATCTCCGACGTCAACGGTAACATTGTTTACCGCGACGGGGCCTTAAAAGTGCTTAATCGTATTGAGTGTAGTGGCTTATTCCCCGGCAGCAACTGGTCTGAAGCTAGCGTAGGTACTAACGCCGTTGGGACTGCATTGTTTGAGGGCATCCCGCTACAAGTCTTTGGTAGAGAACATTACCAATCTTGCCATCACCAATTGCGCTGCACAGCCGCCCCTTTCTTTTCGCCTTCAGGTCTAGTGATGGGCTGCGTCAATTTAACTAGCCCTTTAGATGAGGACCACTCCAAAAACCTTGAATTGGTTATCGGCGCGGCCCGCTTTTTTGAGCGCATCTTACTTCAAACTCACGCTAAGGCTATGCGCGGTTGGCCCACGGCCATCTTAGGTCAGCTAGATGAAGATGCTGGGGCTCTGGTGGTAGTTGAAGCCAGCGGCACTATTTGCGGGGTAGATACGCAGGCCCAGGTCATCTTAGGCCGTAGGACTGGAAACATTTACGGCCGCAGAGCCGACGAGGTCTTCGATTTAGGCTCTTTAAAGCTTACTCCCCCCTCCCAATGCTCCCTTTCTCCTAACAAAATCTACGTTAAAACCAGGACCGCGCCCATAGTGGTGGCCGAAGTAAAACAACTATGGTCTCCGGCTGGCTTATGGCTAGGTTTACTTTTAAACGTCATGAATCCTGACGCTACTACCTCCTCTATGAGCCAAGCGGCCAGGGCTTTAAGCGAAAGACCCAAGAGGCAAGATTTAGAGCCAGCTTGGTCCTTTTTGGGCGACTCTCCCGGCACAGTTAAAATCCGCAGCCACGTCAAGGCCTTCGCTCAGACGACTTCAACCGTCCTTTTAACCGGAGAGAGCGGCACAGGTAAAGAAAGGGTGGCCAGGGCTATCCACGCCCAAGGGCCTCGCTGGAAGGCTCCCTTTGTGGCCGTAAACTGTGGGGCCCTGACGGAATCGCTCATTCAAAGCGAACTTTTCGGCTACGCCCCAGGCTCTTTCACCGGGGCTGATCGCAAGGGCCGCCCAGGTGTTTTCGAGCAAGCCGACGGCGGGGTCCTCTTTCTCGACGAGATTGGCGAACTTCCTCTTAGACAGCAGGTTAATCTACTTAGGATCTTAGAAGAGCGCACTGTTACCCGCGTGGGCGGCAATCAAACTATCCCCGTAAATGTTAAAGTAGTGGCCGCCACTAATCGAGATTTAGCTTTTGAGGTCGAACGCGGGGCCTTTAGGGAGGATTTGTTTCATAGGCTAAACGTCATGGTCATCCACCTCCCCCCGCTCAGAGATAGGCCCGACGACATATTGCCAATCGCCGAATATCATCTGACTAGGCTCTTAAGCGAACTGTGCCTACCGCCTTTATCTTTGGGGCCTGAGACCAAAGAGATATTTTATAATCATAATTGGCCGGGTAACGTTCGATCGCTAGTAAACGCCCTAGAATACGCCTGCAATCAATATTATCTCGTTCCTTTCTCCCAAATTGGACCAGAACACTTACCTAGTTTTATCTGGCCCCCGACAGAAGGCTCCGATTTGGCTTATCTTACCGCAAGAGAAAAGTCAAGCGATAGCCTCTCCGTCAACGCCTGGCACTCGGGCCCTAACAAAGGGGAAGTTCACCCTAGTTCGGCAGAAAGCAAAATAAACCCCTTAGCCGCCACTGAAAAGCAGGTTATCTTACAAGCTTTAGTCGAAAGCAATTACAATATATCTAAAGCAGCCAAATCCCTCGGCATCGGCCGCAACACTTTCTACGCTAAGATGAAAAAGTATAGCATCAATAAGCCCTCCGATCCCCATTTCCACTCTTCAAGTATCAACTAATACCCTTTTCATGGCAGCCTTACCCTTTGGTTCTGAAACAGATGATGATAGCGAGGAAAGTGTCTCAGGATTTACGTAACCGTTCTTAAGCCTTTCCAGGGGACCTTCCGCGCCTTGAAATTTTGGCTGCGCATTCTATATACGCTGTAAGGTTGCCTTTAATAAACATCAGGTAGGAGGCGGGTTTACCCCACGCCATCCTCCCACACAACCCGGTGCCATTCGGTACCAGACGGACCGATAGTTTATTACTACCCATGACGTCTGGCTTTAAGTTGACGTTATACCTTTCTAGTTTTTGAGTGGTCCGCAATTAGTTCATGGCCAATATTCCCTCACTTGCCCACTTAGCCTCAAAAAAAACCTTACCCTTCTTAAACCCCCAGAAGCAAAACCACTTTCGGGGTTGCTGCTGGGGATTTAGGAAGGACAAGGTAAGTAAAGAAGAAAAGCTAAAACTCTTGCCTAAGAGGTGGTTTTAAGCGTTTCCGTTCACAAATGTGAACGTTTAAGGGCCCGTTCACAAGAGAGAACGTTGGGGTACCAAGGGGGTACCAAGCCAATTGAAAGGGACGACACATACCGCAACAATGTAGCTCCCTATAG
>JAITQT010000195.1 GCA_031288745.1 Deltaproteobacteria bacterium | reverse complement strand
CAAGATGTTGAGTTTTATATTTTAAAATATCCTTGTATATTGTGTCAAAAGTAGCTCCTTACTTTAAAAACTGGGTTTTTTCCGTACGATCATATTTTAGAATAGCGGCCTTCTTAGGGCCCCAAGTATTTTCCTTTGTAGGCCGCTTTTATTTAATCTCTGCTCTGTCTGTGTTCCTCGCTTTTAGGCCTCAATTTATCAAAGGGCCAGGCCTTTGGCTTGACGCTAATAAGGCCTAAGTGGTTTTTTTAACGTTTTAACCTCAATAAGTATTAGGCTAGTTTAGGTCAGGGTTTGAATTTCTAAGGCCAACCTATTATACTTGACCTATAGAATTTATGTGGGGCCTAAGATTTAAAGGGGCTGAGGCTGGAAACGCGCTTTAATTGATTCTTTGGGGGCTAATCCTTAATTTCCAAACTTCTATAATCACCACAAGGTATTACTGGCCCAAAAATTGAGTGTTCAAATAAAAAAATAAATTAAGTACTATCAGGTCCAAGTGTTTTCAAACAAAATTGTTTTTATTAGCAAATGTTTTTTTTTGATATTTACACTAAATTTATTAGTCATTGAAACTCAATAAAGATTCTGTTTGCAAGGCAGAGATAAAAAAAGATATAAATATTTATTAATAGCAAAAATACTATCAAAAAGTAGTATTTTATTTTTTTGTTAATTCTTTATTTTTAATATAATTATATGTGATGCCTTTTTATAAATGGTGCCCAGTAAAATAATTAAATAATAGACTAATTTTATCTATTTAAATATATTACTAAATATTTTAAATCTATTTTATTGTTTGTTAAACTTAATTATAGTGAATACAGAAAGCCGGGAACTAAGGCTATTTTTTCGGCTCAGTATTTTTAAGACTAATTGAGTTTAAAAAGACAGATCGAAAATTAACGGATACTATTTAGTTAGGCCTTTTTGCCTATAAACCTTATTTTCCGGTTTTTTTTTACTCACCACTATTGGCTTAACCAGATGATAAAAGTGGATACAAAAAAATATTAATTTAATTAATAAAAAATCATCCGCTATTGATATTACAAAGGATGAAGTCATTCAAACATACTATATTAGATAGTCAATAGAGCAAATATTTGATTATAAAAAAAATGAAACTACAATTTTACCAATAAGAGTCGATTTTGAAGAAGCTTTTAGCGGACATTTACTTATAAGTTTTATGGCTATAATTGCATTTCTTGTTCTTAATAAGCAATTAAAATAATATTCTATTTCTATTATTTTATATGATTTATTATATTAAAATGGTAAAGATTATAATAATAAATTTATGCCTGATATCACTAAAAAAATAAATAATATAGCTAAATATTTAAAAACAAAAATAGTAATAAATAATTTAATTTTGGCTTAATGCTTTTAATAAAAATGAAGTCAGTTTGAATTTCACATCGCTCAATTTTTCTACTTTATTTGTTGGCAATTTTTATGTTAGTTACACCATGTGGCGAGTATATAAATTCAAAAATGATGGATAAAGTTAAGGCCTTGAAGAAAAAAAGGTTTACGGAGTTTGGACAAAAAAAAACGAACCCCTTTTTAAGGCCAATGGCCCTCTTTGGGTTCGATTTAAAGTTAATGGCGGAAAGGGAGGGATTCGAACCCTCGGTAGGGGTTTAAACCCTACACTCACTTAGCAGGCGAGCACCTTCGGCCACTCGGTCACCTTTCCGCAAAGTTAACGTTTGGCCAAAGATATCAAAAACTTTAGAATGTTAACATAAAGCCGTGATTTTAGCAAGGATTTAATATTTTCATATTTTCCATTATTGGCCATAGGCCTAAATCCTAGGCCCGGTAAGCCATTAGAATAGTTTCAAGGAGATGTCATTAAGATATAAGCCAAAAGCGCAGCTAAGGTGCTTGTGCTAAAGCTATTTTTTTAGCCTTGTTTGGCATTAAGCTAATCTGAGCTTGACTCTAAAAACAGTTCCTGATTTTTCGGAGGGTTGGCCGAGTGGTTTAAGGCGACGGTCTTGAAAACCGTTGAACCGAATAGTTCCGTGGGTTCAAATCCCACACCCTCCGCCAAACGTTTTTTATGATAAAGTCTCGTAGTTTTTTTAGGGCCTTTGAGCCAGGTTATCTCCGGCTTTAGCCCTCTTTTCTCATCGTTATTTACTTACTCTCGCTAAAACCGCAGCTCAATAGCAGTTACTTAGTCAGAGGCCAAGGTTAGCGGAGAGCAGCGAGAAAATGTGAACTATCGCTACCCTAAAGGGCAACGGCATAGGGCAAAAGCGTCAAATTTTTTTTAACCTCTTTTACTGGCCTAAATATTGCTGGCCGTTCCCTCCCGTTGCTGCGCCTCCACTCCTTCGGGTGGGCAATGTCTCTAAGTTTTTCATTCAAGATTGCACACAAAAATGATATGTTTGTTTTCATCAAGTTGACGATGGATTCGGTACTTCATCAGGCCATTTATTGGCTAACGGCCTAACAAGGTTGAAGGCTAGTTTACGCATAGCCGATAATATCTGAGGGGCGTTGCCCCTCCTGATTCTGGAGCAAGCTTCATCAAAGGTTCCGTCCAGAATATTGGGCCTGGTTTCTACATTCAAGTGTTTGATGATGCATTCAAGCATACTCTTTGCTTCCAAGTCGGCGCTGCTGATGAAATACCGCATTTGTTCTTTTTCTTCGTTAGTGTTGGTTTCGGTAGACTCCCTCTTTACCTCTATCACCGTCGCTAAGCCCTTCCAGGCAGTGGCCGCGGGAAGCCAGTCTCGAGTGGTCTCGTCGGAAGAAGAGACACGGACCAAGCGAATCGTTCGTCGTTCAATGCGGCCATGGCCTTTGTCATAGTAGGTAGAGTATTCTTCGCTTTCAAAGCTTTTAAACTCTCCCGAATATTTATTTAAACCGGAGGAAAAAATTAACTTTACCTGGTCATGTAGTTCCGATTGGTTGGCTTTGTGCCCCAAGAGGTAATCGGCGCTAGAGTTGATGATTAGTTCTGCTAAAGACTTTTGGCAGCCCATGGCGTCGATGGTTATTATCACATTTTCAAGAAGATTACGCGAATAGACTTCTTTGAGTACTAACGGCACCACCGTAATTTCATTTGTTTTCACGCACACTCTCATCTGAAATAAGACAATATCGTCTCAGATGGCGTTGAGGATATAATACTTCTTTTTTTCTTTATCGTAATGACCGACGCTGTTGATACTTTTTCCGTCTAAGGGAATGATGATTTTCTTAACGCCTTTGTTTTTTTTAGTGTTCATTTAGGCCGACCAATTGCCGTTCGTCTCCTCTAACCTCGCATTGCTCGTGTAGGACTTTTTTGAGCAATAAAAATTCTGCCATTTTAGAGACCATTGGCTGAGCCTCGAACTTGATTGTTAGTTCATAAAGATCCATAGCCACGACCGGAATGGCACTGTTGCTCTTCGAGTGGCTGATATTTAAGCCAAAAAGCTTGCGGCCCGTTTCTTTATCCGGTAGATAGGCCTCCTCCATATTGGGGGCGAAGGCTTGGAAAGCCTCGGGAGCTTTGTTTTGGAGGGAGGTGAGGAACTTCTCAATCGTAGAACTAATGATAGACAAGCGCTCGACCTTTTTTATGTTTTTCTCCAAATGGGGAGATTCAATTCGTTGGGACTTGAGTTCGATCTTGAATTCCTCGATCAAATCCTTGAGAAAGGCTGAGAATAAATCGCCGTTAAGGCTATTGTTCTTTAATTTTTTTCGAAAATTAAAGTAGGTCTTAGGATTTATGTAGAGATTCTTATCGGTGGCTTCGGAAATATTAAGAGCCACTTGAAAGCTCAAATCAGTTATGAGGCGAAACAAGACTTCTTGATCCGTTAGATCGAAAATCTTCTGCAAGATTACTAAGCCGGTCATAGTAACTAGATTTTTGGTAGGACGGCCATTATCTGGACAGAATAATTTAGAAATCCTTTCAATTGGCAGGAGGGGAAGAATTTTCTCCCGAAACCTTAGTAGCCCAGCTATTGGATGTGTAACCGCAACGAATCAGGAGGGCCAAGGAGAGTATTGAGATTTGGAACAGGAACCTCAGAATTCATGGTAATCATGGGTAGTCTCCGATTAGAAGGGAAGTATTTTTATGGTCAGATAATATTATAGATATTATTAAACTGAATGTCAAATTAATAGCTGAAAACGAACAGCTTTAGAGTAAATTAGTAGATGCAGGTAGCTAATAGGCCAAAAAGGCTTGGTTATTTGCAACAACCCCAAGTGCCAATTTCAGGTAATCTAGAATTACCCATTGAAGGATTCGGGGTTTTTCTGTTTGATTAAGGCTTCTACAACCAAAGAATTAAGGCTAGAAGGAGTCTTATAATTGTTTTAATTAATCCTTAGGCGTCATAGTTAAGTTTTTATTGTTAGCGCAGGTCATTTTAGTTGGCAAATTTTGGAAAAATGTTGTTTTGCGTATTAGGATTTGCCAAAAAAAAGGAATAATATAAAAATGATCTTAAAAAACAACTATTTAATTGAAGATATGGAGTACTACAAATCTCATTCACTTGCGCTTCAATTATATACCGACAAAATCTGTAACTGGCCTATGTTCGAAAATTAAACAATATTCCACATATCACAGATGGAGAGAGCTGTTACCCAAGCATTTTTTTAACATAATTTTTGTAAGGAGTATTCATTTTGCTCTGATGATTATTATTTTTTCTGGCTTTATAGGGCAAGCAAGTTTAGAAACTATTCAAGAATACATATGGCCACCAGGTTAACAATAAGACCCAAGACGCATTCATCTCCTAGGCTAAAGCCTAGTGGCTTTCTGCTATTATTATGTATAAAGTCAAAAGTGCTCGAAGCACAAAAACCCCTTAAAAGCAAAGTAGTCTAAAAAATTAACTAGTAATAAGGCCCTGTTACAAATTTAAGGACTGATAAAGGTGACTTTTTGCGCTTCGATCAAAAGTAACCATTTACAAGGCCCCTTCATGACCTTGTTTTCCACTTCCCGCTCGACTAAAGATAAGGCCTAATATAATGGGGCATTCCTCTCGCATTCTGAAAAATCTATTAAAGGCAACCTTACAGCTTATAGAATGCGCTGCTAAAATCTCAAAGCGCGGCAGGCTTGGGAAGGGTTACAATTAAAAGTATAAAAAATAAGTATTTATAGCCTATTAATACTTAAATTAAGTAAAAACAGTTAATAGTTCATTTTTTTTATTTTTATAAATAATAGTTGAACAAATTAACTTTTGGTTTTTTTTTTGTATAAAAATTAGAGTTTGATTTTATGAGCCTCTTTTGTTATAATTTTCAGAACAATATTCATGGGCTATTTATCAGTAAATATCAACTTTTTTGGTCGCGAGACCTTACTAATTGGCGCTGGAAAGGTTGGGCGGCGGAAACTTAACGATCTCTTGCAAGTCGGGGCAAAACTTACCGTAGTTGAGCCTACTCCTAGTGCTAGTATAAGGCGGTTAGCTTTAAGCGGGCGCATAAGTTTAGTCTCTAGTTTTTATATCGAGTTATTGGATAAAAAGCCCTGGATTTTTGTGGCCCTCGCCGACCCTAGCTTGGTCGGCGAATTGGTTGAATTAGCCAAAGATCAGGGCCTTATGATTAATGTGGCCGATAGGCCGCGTGATTGCGATTTTATCATGCCGGCTTTGGTTCGAGAGGGCCCTTTTAAGCTGGCCGTTTCCACTGATGGCGCTTCTCCGGCCTTGTCAGCTAAGGTCAGTTCTGATCTTAGAAAAAAATATTCCGGTTATGGTATCTTAACTCAAATATTGGGCCTTTTAAGGCCTTTGGTCTTATCTTCTGGCCTTGGTGAGGAGCGCAGAAAGGCGATTTTTAAGTCCTTGGCCCAAGAGGAGAGCTTACCGGAATTAATAAAGCAAGGGGATTTCGAAAAGGTAAAGAGTATAACGGCTAACTTGATTAAACCTTTGATCATACCACCTGATTTTCCTTGGCCGCTTCCTTAAACCTTAGGCTGGGTTAATTTGCTAGACTCTTAAATAACTGCGGCCAGGCCTTGGTCTTTTTTAGGTGTGTCGCCCTTTAAGCGAAATTGGTTTTCTCTTTCATATTTGGCTAACCTAAGTCTTACGGCCAAATTTTAGGCCTATTTAGACCTATATAGGCCTTCTTTTAAGACTGTTTTGAGCTATATAATGGTCGCCGTCTCGGGCGTCTTGTTGGAGGATTTTTGAATATTCTAATCTCTGGTGTCGATCATAAGACGGCACCGGTGGAGATAAGGGAAAAATTAGCCCAAGGCGGTCTTGAAAGTCGGCGGCTCTTAAATTTGTTAGATGGCGGTCTGGCGACCGAAGGTTTAATCCTTTCGACCTGCAACCGTCTAGAAATCGCACTGGTCTGCGAGGATCTTTCTTCGGTAGATCAAAGGGACCAGGCCGCTCAAGCGGTGGTCGAGTTGATGGCCGAGACCTCACGTCTTAATTTAACTCAGCTCCTCCCTTATGTTCATCGATATAACGATCTGGAGGCTGTCGAATATCTTTTTAGGGTTGCTAGCGGCCTTGATTCTCAGATATTGGGTGAGCCGCAGATTCTCGGTCAGGTTAAACAAGCCTTTCGGGAGGCCATTAAAGCTAAGATTGTCGGCCCGGTGATCCATAAACTTTTTCATAAAAGCTTCCGGGCGGCCAAGCGTATTAGAAACGAGACCGATTTATCTAACGGCGTGGTTAGCGTGGCCTCAGCGGCCGTGGAAATGGCTTTAAGGTCTAAAGGCGATTTGGCTGGTTTAAAGGCCTTAGTGGTGGGGGCTGGAGAGATGGCCACTTTGGCCGTTAACCACCTCAAAGACAAAGGCGTGACCTCTTTAACTGTGGTTAGTCGCGTTATGGAAAGGGCTTTTGATTTAGCCCAGAAAGTTGGGGCTAAAGCTGCATCTCTAGAAGATTTGCCTCTTTGTTTAGCTAGATCCGATTTGATCTTAACGGCTGTGGCCGTAGATAAGCCTCTGATCACCAAAGCCATGATCGAGGGGGCCAAAGGGGCTGGAGAACTTTTGATCCTTGATTTAGGTCTACCGCGTAACGTTGAAGGCGAGGTGAGCCTAATACCTGAAGTAAAGCTTCTAAATTTAGACGATTTCGAGGCCGTGGTCTTTCGAAATCAGTCTTTTAGGCTTATGGAAGCTCAGCGCGCCGAAGTGATAATTAAAGAAGAGGTGGCTAAATTCAGTCAATGGCTTTCAAGCCTAGGGGCCGATTCCACTATCAAAGATTTAATCGCCTTGGCGGAGAGAGCTAGACAAGTGGAAATAGAACGCACTATTTCTAAGCACGATTTTAATTCCGAGCAGGTTCGCTCACTTGAAGTTATGAGCCGGGCCTTAGTTAGAAGAATCCTACACAATCCTGTGACCTTTGCTAAGAGTTGCCATCGTCACGGACGATGTGATTATAATTTAGATTCCTTGAGACGTATTTTTGGTTTAGATGGTTTAAAAGATACTTTTTAAAGTTAAAATCTAATTCATCTTAATAGTTATATATATAAGCTAAGTTAGGCGGCTGGTAGCGACTTTCGAGTTGTAATTAAGTTTTAGCATACCCTTAAGTTCTTAACATTAGTTCTTTTAACGTTTCTACTTAGCTCTCTGCTCCAACCATATATTTTAACTTTGAT
>JAITQT010000180.1 GCA_031288745.1 Deltaproteobacteria bacterium | reverse complement strand
TAGGAATTGAAACTAAAATAAATGAAGTAATTGATTCTAAAAAAGATGATTTTTTTTTATTATTAAAAACTTATCTAATAAAAGAGATTGAATCATTATATTTAATCATCCATAACAAACTAGAGGCTTGGCTCAAGACCTTTGGACTGAGATTAGCTCAGCCCCTGGCTCTGCAAACCCCGCTGAAAGCCCCCCTAACCTTAATTGAACCCTATATCGGTGATAGGCTAGCCTTACCCTTATTAAGGACCTTCGAGGGGCTCGTTTCAGCCATCTCCAGCTTATCTATGGCCGCTATCTGCGGCGGCGGCGGGTTAGCCCTTTTAGCTCACGGCCCGGCCGGCTTGGCCATGGGGGCAGCCGCTGGGCTGGCCCTCAGCACGGCCGGCCTCTTTTGGGGTCGAGAAAAGGTTAAATCGTTAGCAAAAAAACAACGTTTACCTAAATTTATTATAAAATTAATTATATCAGATACAAAAATTAATAATTTAAGAATAAAACTCTTAAATGATATTAATAATAATATCGATAATTTGTTTGATAATTTTATAAATAATATTTCTACTGATATAAATAACAAAATAAATTATGAAATTGATCGTTTAAGCATCGTTAATTTTGACCGCTGGGCCGATGATAATAAACCTTAGAGGCCTGATAAAAGCGGGCTAGGCTTAGAAGCTAGTGAAGCGCTATTAATCTAGGCATTTAAAATAACATATAGAAAGATTAGGCAGCTTTTAGGCATAAAAGACCCTAAAAAGCTGTATTTAGCGAAATAAAGCCTAAAAAAGGGAATTTTAATTTAAAATTCTTTGAATATTGTAGTTAACTGTGCCGCCAACAACTTTGACGGTCACTTGTTGGCTTTGAGGATCGTGAAATAAGCGTAGGTTTAGGTTCCATTCCGCTTTCACTTCGTCTCTTAAGGGCCCCGTACCGACCTCTTGATGAGTAGTACCTTGCTCCAACGCCTTTAAATAGTAGGCCACGATCGCCGGCTGGGCTTGCTCAGGGCTTGCGGGGGGCGTCACCCTAACTAAAGTAAACTCTGGGTTCATCGTTAGTCCTGTTTCGGTTAGTAAACCTCCTGTCTGGGTCATAAATTGTCTTTCGGCTAGGATGCTTAAATCGCTAAAGGTATCCTGATTCATAAGGGTCCTAACCGCATAGGAAAATGACTGGCTCCCGCTTAATTGTAACAAGGCCTTATTTATAGTACCAAAAACGCCTCTCGCTCTATCCGCCACAGCCGCTTCAGAAACGTCGATACCACCTAGATTGCCATAATTAATCTCAGTTTCATAGACTCTATTAGTTATATTTGTTGGGAAAGCTTTATAAATCCTTACTTGAGCGCCACTTGCCAGGTCTTCTAAACTGTGCCTTAGTTGCTCCGCCTGGTCCTCTCCTTGAAGGGCCAGAGTTGAGGTCAATTTTCTTTCCAGATATTGGGACTCCTCTTCGGTTAGTTCATGGCGGCTTTGGATGCGCCCCATCTGCTCTGACGGTATCAATAGCTGAGGAAAAGAATAACCAAATTCTTTATTAGTCAGTATTACTTCTCTGCCGAATCGTAGTTGAGGGTAATCGCCCACATGTTCTAGTAGGCCCAGTTTAAAGTCGGACAAAACATCCTTAAACCTCTCTTTTACTTCCCCCCCTTCAGACGAAACCTCGGCTAAGCACTGCGCTCGTTTAACCGCGCCCAGGGCCGCATGAATCCCCTCGCCCCTTAATTGAGCCTTAGCCTCCTGTAGACCATCGATGATAGGCTTTAACACTGGATAACCGTTAAAATTGTGTCTAAGAATATTGATAAGAACGTTAAAATTGTCAACCACTACCTGCGGAACGTTTTCTAAATTATTAACAGTCTCTCTTGCTCCAAGGGGCTCTACGATCGGTCCTGCCGCGCCGTTATTATGGCCTCTAAAAAGGCGGGCCATGGCCTGCCCTAAATTAGAGAAAAAGCGTTTGAGGCAGCCGAAGAACCCTGAGGGATAACGTTGGCCAGTAGGATCATTTTGAGTAGGATTTACTATTAAGTTCCGACAGCTGTGAGGCTCCATCTTAACGTAGAGGAATTTGGCACCCTCCTTAGGCAGGCCTTCAGGTAACTTTTGAAAGAGAATAGACCTACGAGAGTTGGGGAGATTGCTTTCCAATAGGTCCACTCCTTTTGGAAAGCAACCGTCCTGGTTCTGGTAGGAAGGAAAATGGACAGAGGAGCGATGGTAAGAATTGGCTAGGTCAAAAAAATGCTGAAGACGCCCGTCGCTATCTTCTATGAGCATAGCCCCCTCTTTAAATTCCATAAATGTTCCTAAGGCTAATCCGGCCGAAGATGAAGCCTTAACTGAGGCTAAAGCCTGTAGATACCACATGACTTTAGCGACGTGGTCCTGGCTGATAGCGGGTGGATTTTGGCCCGCTTGGAAACGGTCGTAAAAACCATTTTTGATGGACTTAAATAACAGCATCCCCAAGGTGACGTGACTTACAATTAAGTCAGAGCTAATCCTCCCCCCATCGTTTGGCATCATGGCTACCTGCTCTGCGTCTAGCATAACAGGGGTTAGGTTGGGGTTGGCGTCTTGAGCTGCTAAGGCTAGATTATATATTTCTCGACAACGAAGGATCTCGTTTGTTTCATAAATAGCGGGCCTGGGCCATAGGGGGGGAGCTATAGCGGCTAAAGGTACCTCAGGGGCTGGAGGCGCAGCTTGGAGAGCTAGAGGGGAGGGCAGGATACGGGCCCCTTCTAAGGCTGCTTCTGGGCGAGGTAAATCTGAGCCTTGAGGGGCGGCTATAGGGGCCTGGCTTAAAAAAGAAGGGCCGACGGCTATAGAGGAGGCCTCGGGGGGCTTTAAAAGCGTTTCTGGCTCCATAGGTAAAGCACAAGAGCGTGGGAAGATAATTTCAGACATAATTTTTCCTTTCTTTACCCAAGCAGGCGTTTAACCACAAATTTGATCGTAGCGCAAAAAGTCCCCTTTATCAATCTTTAAATTTGTAACATAGCAAAATTACTAGTTAATTTTTTAGACTATTTTGATTTTAATAGGTTTTTGCGCTTCGATCAAATTTGAGTTAACGTTCCTTAGGGCGATAAAACCTAAAAAAGAGGATTTTAGCGGAACGTTTTTATAATTATTGACAGTCTCTCTCAAAGCGAACAGCACTCTGTCTTACCGCACCCTCTTGTTATCTCTAAAGTGGAGGGCTATAGCCTAAGCAAAATTAGACAAAAAGCCTTTGAAGTAACCGAAGAACTCTACGGGATAACGCCGGGCATTTAGGAACATTTTAAGTAGGATTAATTAATAAGTTCCGGTAGCGGTGAGGTTCGATCTTAAGGTAGAGAAATAGGCCCCATCCTTAGGCACACCTTCAAGATAGCTTTTTTAAAGAGTAACCGTTCACCAAGTCTTTTTTTCCCCACATTGCGGCTGGAAGCGACCCCGACCAATGAAACCCGAGTTCTTGGTCCGAGGGGCCGAGGGTTCGAGGGTTTGGTAG
>JAITQT010000211.1 GCA_031288745.1 Deltaproteobacteria bacterium | reverse complement strand
ATGTTAATGGTCACGACGTTTTTTTCATCGCCAAAGAGGATCTGGGCCAAGGTTAACCCAGTTTCAGTCTTTCCCACCCCGGAGGGCCCGGTGGCCATAAAGACACCTAAAGGAGCGTTAGGATCTCTTAAGCCAGCCTTAGAGGCCTCTATAACCTCGCAAATGGCACTTATGGCCGCATCTTGCCCTTTTATCCTCTCAGTTAGTTTTTCTTTTAATTGGCTTATAGTTTTAGCTTCTTCAGCGGCTAGACGGCCTGTGGGGATGCCGGTCCAATCGGAGACCACATGGGCGATGGTTTCGGCGTTCACCTCTATGTCCATCAAAGGGCCCCGGCCTTGATAGGCCATTTCGAAGGCGGCTTTGGCCGCTTCAAAGTTAGTTTTGGCCTTTAAAAGCTCTTGAGCCTTATCTGGCTCAGAGTCTGGCTCTAAATTTTGGCTTGGGCAAGCTGCGGACCCCTCGTCTAATGAAGCTGTAGTTTGGCTACCTCTTTGAGTTTGCCCTTGACCCTGCTCTTGGTTTAGGGGATTATCGGGTTTATCAGAATTTTGTTTTTCAAACGGCTCTGAGCTAGAGGCTAGGTCTAAATAAATCGAGCGAGCTTCGATTAGCTCTTGGGCCGCTTGTTTTTGTTTAAGCCAGTCGCTATTTAGAGAAATTAAGTCGCCTTCTTGTTTTTCTATCAGGGCGTTGATTTCGTCAAGGCGAGCCTTATCTATATCGGCTCCGGTCCGGCCTTCTCTAATTATGGCTTGTTTTTCCCGCAATAGCGCGGCTTGAGATCTCTCTAAATCTTCTAAAGAAGCTGGTTTGGCCGCTAAATTTACTTTAACTCTGGCGCAGGCTGTGTCTAGTAAATCAAAGGCCTTGTCGGGTAAAAACCTTCCGCTGATGAAGCGATCGCTCATAGAGGCCGCTGCAGTTATGGCTTCGTCACGGACTAAGACCTTATGGCTTTGCTCGTAGTACTTTAGGCTCCCGCGCAATATAAGCTCGCAGGTTTTTACCGTTGGTTCGTCTAAGGACACTAATTGGAAGCGGCGGGCTAAAGCCGCATCCTTTTCAAAATAACGCTTATATTCTTTCCAGGTCGTAGCCGCACAGGTTTTTAGCTCTCCTCTGGCTAAGGCTGGTTTTAAGAGGTTAGCCGCATCCGAGCCCCCTTGGGTCCCTCCGGCCCCCACCAACATATGGACTTCGTCTATAAATAAGATAATAGGTTCCGAGCTAGATTTGATTTCGTTTATCACTCCTTTGAGTCGACGCTCGAATTCGCCCTTTACGCTGGCACCGGCTTCCAAAAGGCCGATATCAAGACCGACTAGGCGGACCCCCTTTAGTATTTGAGGGACGTCGCCTTGAACTATCCTAGCGCTTAACCCCTCTATGACCGCAGTCTTTCCCACCCCAGGCTCTCCGACTAAGATGGGGTTATTTTTGCGCCTTCTGGCTAAGATATCGATCATAGAGCGGATTTCTTCGTCTCGGCCAAAGACCTGATCAATTTTTCCATCTTTGGCTTTTTGGGTAAAATCCTCGCAGTATTTGGACACAAAAGTTCCGCCCTCGGAAGAGTCGATTTGACCTCCCTTTTCGGAAGTAGCCTCAGGACCATTTTCAGAAGAATTAGCTAAAATTTTAGAAAAGTTTTTTTCTAGTTCGTCTTTTGAAATCTTATTTAACTGCGCGTAACTGGCCCCTTGAGAGTAGATTGAAGGCCGCCTTAAAAAGGCGGCCATAATGGAGCCGGTCCTGATTAGATTAAGGTTAAGATCAAGGGAGCTAAGCACCCAGCTCGCTTCCAAAAGCTCTAATAGGATAGGCGAAAAGGCTGGCCGGGCGGCGTTACCAACTGAAAATTGCTCTAAGCTACGGTTTAGCTCAGAGCGCAAGTTATCTTTGTCTAGTTTAAAATATTCTATTATGATAGCAAAATCAGAGCCGCTCAAATCAAGACTTTTAAGTAGAAGGTGCTCTACTGCCACCTCATAGTGGGAACGAGCCACGGCTAACCCCCCGGCCTCGTAGAGGGCCTGGGTGCTTAAGACGTTTAATTTACTTATTAATGATTTGATATCGGAAGAAATCATAGAGTATTTTTTGGATTGACCTAGTTAGCGGTTACAATCTATGGCCTAAAATTAGACTAGCACCAACGGGCCCATAGGTGTTTTTACCTTTGAAAGGCGAGAGGGGTTATTATTAAGCCTTCCAGTCGTCAACGTATTCGATGTTGCCGTCGTTATAGGTCCAGGTGATTTTAGAATAGGTCATGGAGATATCTTCCATGTCGTGATAGGGCTTGTTATCAGGCAAAAAAGTCACCGGGGTGTATTCTTTAACGTTAACGATAATAGCGTCTTCAAGCTTTATGGTAAAGTACTTTTCCTCCGTGCCATCTGGCTTGATGCGGTAGTGATCAACGGTAACTGTAACGTTTTCCCCAGTGCAGCAAGCTTTAAAAAGCTTGGGGGTGGCTTGATCTTTGTGCTTGGTAACCGTAAGGGGTTTGTGGATGCGCTGACCAGTGGGTAGGCCAGTGTGAGTGTCGCGAGGGATTTCTACACTATGGTCAATGGCGTAGAGAAGTATTTTATCCTTCTTATCTCCGCCCTGAGGGCAGTCGCCTTTAATATCCCCCTGAGATTTTCCGTTAACTGACATGTAAGCGGTTAAGGCCATGATAGATCCTCCATATTTTTTAAGGTGGTTAAGGGAGGCCTTTTTTAAGAAAAGGCCGAGTAGAAAATAAGAGCAATTTTAGGGACCTTATTTTTGATCGAGCTTCCCGACGAGAGAGAGCGTAAAATTGGCACCCATATACTTAAAGTGAGGTCTGGCTTTGATAGAAACTGAATACCAGCCGGGGTTACCCTCGACATCGTTAACTTCGATTTTGGCCATCCTTAAGGGGCGTTTACTGCGCGTGGTGGGATCGGGTGAATCCATTTCGGTGACGTACTGGCTGAGCCATTTATTTAGCTCTCTTTCCAGATCTTCTCTCTCCTTCCAGGCCCCTATGTTCTCTCTTTGAATGACCTTTATATAGTGAGCTAAGCGATTCATGATCATCATGTAAGGTAGCTGTATGGAGAGTTTAAAGTTGGTTTCGGCTTCCTGCCCTTCGGCAGTCTTTGGAAAAGATTTGGGGGCCATGCAGGAATTGGCGGAAAAAAAGGCGGCATTATCTGAATCTTTGCGCATGGAAAGGGCTATGAAGCCCTCTTCGGAGAGTTCATATTCGCGGCGCTCGCTAATGAGCACCTGCGTAGGGATCTTAGTTTGGATAGCCCCGTTTTCCTCATAGTTATAAAGAGGTAAGTTTTCAACCGCACCGCCGCTCTGAGGTCCTATAATATTAGTGCACCAGCGGTACTTAGAAAAGCTATCGGTTAATCTAGCCCCAAAGGCAAAGGCTGTGTTGCCCCAGAGGAACTGGTCGGTTTGAGTAGCCTCTTCTTTAAAATTAAAGGTCTTAGCCGGCACGCTATCCGGTCCGTAGGGCAGTCTTAAGAGATATTTAGGTAATGTAAGCCCCACGTAACGGGCGTCTTCAGAAGCCCTAAAAGAGCGCCAGGCGGCGTATTGAGGCATATCGAAGATGGAGTGGAGGTCTTTAAGATTAGGTAAATCTTCCCAGCTATCAAGACCAAAGAAACTCTTATCGGCCGAGGCTATAAAAGGAGCGTGGCTCATGGCTGAAACGGAGGCACAGTACTTAAGAAGTTTTAGATCTTGCGGCCCTGGTCCAAAATCATAGTTGGCTATGACCGAGCTAAAGGGCTGACCACCGAACTGTCCGTACTCGGCCGTGTAAACACTCTTATAGAGCCCGCTTTTTACCACTTCGGGAGAGTCCTCAAAGTCGTTTAGTAGATCTTCCTTGGTGGAGTTGATGATTTCAATCTTATTGTTTTCTCTGAAATCAGTGTTATCAACAAGATATTTAAGACTTCTCCAGCTCGATTCGAGCCTTTGAAAGGGCTCTTGGTGCATGACCGCGTTTACTTGATCGCTAATTTTGCGATCTAAATCGGCGATCATATCGTCAACTAAAGCCCCGGAGATTTTGGCGTTGGGGTCGGTCTTAATAAGCTCGGAGAGAAAACTCTGCAAGCCCACTTTAGTGGCGTTAAAGCCGGTGTCGCCAGGTTTGAGTTTAGAAGCTTCAACGATTTCGTCTAATAAATCTAACCGCTCTTGCGGTTGGGCATTTTCGGCGGCTTGGGTCTTGGTTTGTTCAGCCATAGGTTTCGCTATCCGTTAAAAGGGGATCTTATTTTTCGTTAAGGTTAAGCGCTTCAAGGAGCTTAGCTCTGGTTTGTTCGTCTTGAACGATTTCTTGGATTTTTTTCCTAAAATCAGGTACGTTAGCTAATGGTCCGCGTAAGGCTTTAAGGGCCTCGCGTAGTTCGAGGAGTTTGGCGACTTCGGGGATTTGTTGGGCTACCGAGTCGGGCTCAAAATCTTTAAGGCTAGTAAAGTTAAGGCTAACTGGAATGGAAGAATCTTGTTGATCAGAGAGTTTGTCGGGCACGGATAAGTTAATTTTAAGGTCTTGACTCTTTAAAACGTCGTTAAAGTTATCCTTATCAACCGAGATGGGGGCGCGATCTTCGATAGCTCTCTCGTCTTTTTGTTGGGTGAAGTCGCCGAGGACCAAAAGCTTGTTGGGCAGTTCGACTTCGCTTTGCGCTCCGTCCACGGCGGATTTGTAAACGATGTTTACTCGTTCTTTAGGGGCGACTGAAGGATTGTCGGCCATAATAACCTACCTTAAAATTAAATTGTTAGGCACCATTATTGGCCCGTATAGGCTAGATAAAACCCCAATATTAGCCAGGGTTAGCCTAAGGGTTGGTCGTAAAGAAGAAAGGCCAAAGAGTCGATTTTTTTGGGCTTGAAAAAAGGGGCGATGGGGCTAAGAGGGCGATAACAGCGATAGCGATAAAATCAAAAAGTCGCTTTAAACTAAATCGTTTAGGTACGCGACCATAAAGTTACAAAATAAGTAACCGTTCACCAAGTCTTTTTTTCCCCACGTTGCGGCTGGTAGCGACTTTCGAGTTGTAATTAAGTTTTTAACATTAGTTCTTTTAACTTTTCTACTTAGCTCTCTGCTCCAACCATATATTTTAACTTTATATTAATGTTAAAATTACTAAGCTCCTATAGGGGGCTACATTGCTGCGGGATGTGTCGTCCCTTTCAATAGACTTGGCACCGCAGCGTTCTCTCTTGTGAACGGGCCCTTAAACGTTCACATTTGTGAACGGACACCAAAAGAAGCCAGATCTAAGTTGAGCTAAAAGCCTTAAGCTAATGAAAGGCGTAATTTAAAGAGCAAAAAAAAGGAGTACTATGACAAGCTAATTATAACCAGAACGGAAATTTAAAACAACCTTGGCTATTTAAGAGGCTTTTGTCTGTGGAAATTGAGAATAAGTTGTAAACGAGAGAGGCTAAAACTTTACCAAGGATTTTTTTGGCCATTCGGGCCAAAATCAAATAGATTTCTTTAGGGGGCGTTATGGGCTAACTGTTCATCAGCCTTCTAGAAGGCCCAACATTTTGGAGAGCAAAATCAAGCCTAAGGCTAAACCACAAGTTGGGAAGTATGGAGTTATGATCACCTTAAACCATTACCTTATCAGGGCTCTATTGAAAGACACACTCTTTCTTAGCCTATACATTTTGGAAGCTAAGTCCTTTGAGTTTTGGACAGCACATTTTTAGGAAAAACATTTTTCCAGATTATTTTCTAGATCCCCCTTAAAGTGGCTCAGAATAAGTTCTTTCTGAGTTTTACCATAATTATCTTGGATAGCTCTAATTCATTCTTATCCAAATTTCGAGCTACCAACGAGGAAAAAATGAGGAGTCCTTCCTCAAAGTTGTGGAACTTAAAAAATAGCTAGCCTACCCTCTCAGCACCCGAGAGGGGGCTAGCTCTTTGAAAAGTGAAAGATTAAGGTATCATTTTAGAAAAAAGATACTGGCTAGGCCTAAGTAAAGATGGGCTGGTCCTCCCGACAAGATAAGAACGGAGACTAGCGAAGTGATTGAGGAGAGTTAAATATACCTATAAACGAACACTTTAACTTACAGAATAAACCATTAGTAAGGTTCATTCTCTTACGACCCTAAGCCACCCGTTGGCCTCCTGAACCAGGCCCCAATTCTGAGCCTTCTCAAAAACTACCAGAACT
>JAITQT010000145.1 GCA_031288745.1 Deltaproteobacteria bacterium | reverse complement strand
CTAGGCTTCGTAGCTACATCATAACTTGCCAATTTCATAATATAAATGCGTTACAAGCGCTAACAACCTTATTTAATGGCGATTTGCCTTCCTTTATCGACTTAGGGAAACTGGAGTATGAGAAGGCGGCTTAAACCTCAATTAAATTTTTCAATGTGGCCCTCATGGTTTCCTTGAGGGCCACATTTGTTTGTAGGAGGAAAAAAACAACATGTAAGAATCAAATGATGCTAAAATTCAGTTTGGACTCCTGAATTATAGCGGGAAGTAAGAAAGTTATAATTTAAATAAAAACGCTACTTTAAATCTTAAGATCATCATCAAAAGATAATTTTTTTTACCGTCAAATAAATTAATTCAAGAAAGAAAAATTAGGTTAGATTAGAACTGGAAACAGCTAAATTTAAAGATGTGTTCGATTCAAAATTACCCCCCTGAATAGTTACAGCTATTTAAGGGTTTATATAATTCGCCGTTGGCATCGAAAGAGGAAATTAGCCACTTACGATCGAATACTACCATAGCCCAGGTAAGAGAAGCGAGAGATTCTAGAAATCATAAAACTTCTAATTTGATCGAAGCGCAAAAACCCCTTAAAAGCAAAGTAGTCTAAAAAATTAACTAGTAATAAGGCCCTGTTACAAATTTAAGGACTGATAAAGGTGACTTTTTGCGCTTCGATCCTAATTTAGATTGAAGTGAAAAATAGAAGGGACCGGCTTCTATAGAAATAGTAACGTTATTTTTAATCCCTTTAATTTGGTGGCTATTATAATATTGAAGCCAACCAAGGTTTAAAAGTTTAATAAAGTTATTGACCTCGTTGATTTTAAATTGTTTTGAATCGGGGCGCTAAAGTAATCATAGAGCGCTCTCTTTTTAATTTTAGTTAAACCTACTTGAATAGCTAAAAAGTATTATTACTTGCTCTTGATCTTTTAAAGCATATTATAGTGTTTAAGCTTAGATCTAAGGCTAACTAGGAGGTGTTAGGAGCTTTTTTCAAGCCTTACAACAGATTAGTCAGCCAACATAGCTAAGCTTATCTCATCGTTCCAACGTTATTTTGTAAAGCTAAAGCCATACTGTCAACCAATCTTTGGCAAGGCGGCCCAACGCGCCATCAAATTCTGATTATTTCACTTAGGCTTTTTAATTTTGAACTTATCTCCTTTTTTAACTTTCTAGCAACGCCACAATTTAGATAAAATATTAATTTAATTATTTAATATTTTTTTTGATATTATAATAGTTATTCAAATATTAATAGCCATAAAATATCATACCCACACCTTAACCTATCGAGCCGCAAACAACTAGCTCACTACGATTTAGACGCTGCTCCTGGGGTTAGATGAATAGATCATGAGCTTATCTTGGTTCTTTATCCTCCAAAAATCTTAGCGACCTCTTTGTTAAGCCGCCTGTAAAGGCGTTTTTAGAATCTAACTTCTCCGCGGCAAACACCCTCAATTATATCAAACTATGGGGCAGTTCTACAGCGAGTCATGAAGTTATTTCGCCGTAAACAGCGGAGAGCCACTTTCAATTTTGGGTAAGTATTTCAAACATCAAAGAAGTCTAGACTGAAAACCAGATTCAAACCGGAATGCGCCTTACCTCCCCACCTGTAAGGACGGAGTTTTCGGCTCTTTCGCTAAAAGAGAGCTAAAGCTTCAAAAACTCTTTTAAAGCACCATTAGGGCTAGTAGCCCTATTTGGGCCCTTTAGGTAGCCTTGAGCCAGAAGTTAATCAAAAACGACTAAATTATCGCGATGGATAACCTCGTCGGAATGACTATAGCCTAAGATATCGGCTATCTGAGAGCTAGGTTGCCCTATAATAAGCTTTATCTCCGGGGCGCTGTAGTTAACTAAGCCCACGCCCAATTGTCTATCAGCCTGCCCATCTAAGACCACAGTAACAGCGTCGCCCACGTCAAACAAGCCCTCTATCGTCTTTATCCCCCCTGGCAATAGACTCTTCCCCCTCTCAACAAGCGCCTCAGCCGCCCCAATATCAATAAAGAGACGGCCCTTGGGTCTGGCAGCGAAAGCCAGCCAATGCTTGCGGGCCCCGAGACGGTGAGGGGCAGGCTTAAAAAAGGTACCTATATTTTCCCCTTCTATCACTTTAATTAAAGAGTCCCTCGCGTTTCCATTAACGACTAAACTGGCAATGCCCCTATCGGAGAGCCGGCCAGCAGCCCTAACTTTAGTCCTCATCCCCCCCGTGCCCCAGGCCCCACCATCGTCCCCGGCTAGCTCTAATACGCCTTGGTCAACTTTATCCACCTCGCCGATTATCTTGGCCTTGGGGTTTTGCCTAGGATTTGAGTCATATAAGCCGTCGATATCAGTTAGGTTAATAAAAACGTCGGCCTCAATTAAGCTAGCCACCATGGCCCCTAAAGTGTCGTTATCACCTACCTTAAGCTCGTCCACAGCTACAGTGTCGTTTTCGTTAACCACTGGCACCACCCCCATTTCCACCAAAGAGACGATAGTGTTGCGAGCATTAAGAAAACGGCGGCGGTCAGAGAGATCGTCGGCGGTCAGTAAAATCTGAGCGCACCTTAAATCTACCGTAGCCAAGGCCTTCTCCCAAGCGGTCATTAAACTAACTTGGCCGGCAGCTGCACAGGCTTGCTTAAGGGTTAAGGTAGTTGGCTTAGAGCGGAGGCCCAATTTACGAGCCCCCGCCGCCACAGCCCCGGAAGAGACAGTAACGGTCACATAACCTCGATGCCTTAACCGCCCGATTTGGTCGGCTAGGGCCCTTAAACGACCTGTGGAAACGTTATCGCGATCGCAGACGACGCTGGAACCGACTTTGACGACCACTATCCTAGCCTTCTTTAATTTAGAACGACTATCGATCTCCAAGGGCTATCTCCAAGGGCGCTCTTTACGAGGCCGCATTTGTTTAAATACAAATTTAGTAACCGTTCACCAAGTCTTTTTTCCCCAAGTTGCGGCTGGTAGCGACTTTCGAGTTGTAATTAAGTTTTAACATACCCTTAAGAGCTTAACATTAGTTCTTTTGAGGTTTCTGCTTAGCTCTCTGCTCCCACCATATATTGTAACTTTTATTTAATGTTAAAATTACTAAGCTCCTATAGGGGGCTACATTGTTGCGGTATGGGTCGTCCCTTTCAATAGGCTTGGCCCCGCAACGTTCTCACTTGTGAACGGGCCCTTAAACGTTCACATTTGTGAACGGACACCTAATTTAAATCCTTGTTTAAACCCTGACTAGGGCGTTTATTGGAAGACCTGAAAGGCTGGTCAGTAGCCAATAAGGTCTGGCCGACTATTTTCGGCTCAAGGGCATAATAAAGATAGGTTGATCTTTTTGAGAAAGCTTTAATTTTTCTATGGCACCGTCCTTTTTAAGGGTCATAAGATAGCGAGTGGCTAGAGAGAGACTATCGACGGCCAAATAGACGTTTTGACTCATCGCCCCGCCTAGGGCACCGGCGATGAGCGATGGATCGGGCACTTGAGATAAGGGACCTAGGTTTTCTCCGTCAACGACAAAGACCAAAATAGCCGAAGACTTGATAACAAAATCGTCTCCACTAACGTTGGCCATAACGTTATCTTTGGTCACCTCAAGTAAAGAGTGTGATTTCCAATCGTACTTAAAGGCTCCGTCGGCTTTAACAACGTAAATTTTAACGTAAGGCGGGCTACCTTTGGCTATGGGCACGGTCCAACCTTTACCGTCTCGATTTTGACCACTAGCCGCCCAAAGGACAGTGGCAAGCTCGTCTAAGCTAATCGCTCCCGTGGGAAAGGCCGTTCTAGTGCCCGAGGCCCTACGCTCTAAAAGGGTAAAAATACCCTCACCGCCTTCTTTTTTTGGCGCAGGTAGCTTAATATCGTCGGCGAACAAGTTAGTGGCCAAAAGAGACGATAAAAGGAAAGCCGCTATCAAGGTCGTAATTTTAAACATAATCAATAGCCTCCTGGACCGAAATTCGGCCAAAATTAATCATAAAAAATGATAAAACAATTTTAATTTTTTAATATACAAAACAATATTTTTTCTAAAAATAGGGATACTTTTATAAAAAATATTTAAACATTAAAATCTCCTAAAAACTCTATCCAACCAATTATCAGCCTCTTAAGACTAAAAACCTAGCTCAGCCTTAAGGTGGCCTTTAAAAGCCTTTCCCCAGTTTATAGTCAACTTTAAGCTTAATAAACATATTTTGAGGGCTAAAAAATCAGCTCGCCGATAACTTAATCGCCTTTGGCTTAAAGATTATCCACCCCCTTAGCCTTTGGGGCGAGGCTATAGTCTTAAAAACATGAGGCGAGTTGAAAACCTTCCAATCCTTCAGGGAGAGGATGAGGTCAATTAAAGTGCCTTTAAACGATTAACGAGTAGCCTGGCGCAGCGGGCCTAGCTTTTATCGTTTTATAGAGCTAAACACACCCTTAACGATTTAGAGCGGAGGAAGAATCGGGTAAGATCAACTTTTCACCCACAAACAGGACCAAAGAATTACTCCTTCGAGATATTTGAGGGTTAAGCTCTAAGACGATGGCCGGGGTGATTTTATTGGCTAGAGCTATGTTACTGACTGTGTCGCCCGATTTAACCTCGTAAACTCTTCTCTGGGGTGCGCTCCTAATCTGATTATTATTACTCTGCCCGCTCTGGGTCGTCGCCGGTTCGGCCGCAGCGGGGGAAGACGTCCGGGGGGGATTGGTTGGCCCCCTATTATCGGCCGAGGCGCTCTCTTCGGTTGGCGGTGGTTCTAGGGGCTGACTTTTTAAAAGATCAGTTAAGCGATCGCGCTCTTTATAAACTCCCGTTAAAGCCCTATTTAAGATCTCCCCTTCCTTTTTAGCCTCCTCTACCTCCTTGGCTAAAGCTTCGTTTTCTTCGCTTAGCTTTAAAAGATCGTCGTCAGAGACCCCTGAGCAGCCTGGGGCTAAGGTCAAAAAAATAACCGAAATCAGGGCCAAGGCTAAAGCTTTGAGACATATAGCTTGGGAAAGAATTTTTACGTTCTTAAAAAAATCGAAAATACTAAAAATCATTTATCGCACCAACATAAAATTCCTAATACATTATTAATATTATATAAAATATAAAGATAGACATTTTTTTTTCTGGTCTGGACTTTAAGAAATTTTACGTTTTTATTTTACCATGATAACGAATTTTTTTTCCAAATGATCTGGTTTTAGAGATTCCTTAGAGCGCCTCAAACCAGCCAAACCTAGATCTTGTTCGCGGTTAACGTACTTTTTATCAGCATAAAAAAATCGGCAAAAATTAGAGCACAGAGCCACGTAGATGCCCCTAAACTCTGGGTTGGCTTTTTCCACGTGGATTAAGGCCGTCTCTTGATTAAGAGGTTGACCTAAGGTAAATGCCTCGACCCGACCGTCTATTTTAATAGCCAGGCCCTCGAGTTCTAAGATGCGAAGGTTTTCCAATAGTAAATGGACCGCCCTGGCCTCAAGTAAAAGATGAGAGGAAGGCCCTATTTTTTCACTTTTAGATATCAACCATTTATCCTCGATTGAAACCAACTCGTCTAGATGTTCTTCGGTTATGGTAATTAACTCAAATTTATAGTTATTTATAAAATAATTATAATGATTCTTCTTTTGATGCATCTTCCGGCCGCTAAGATTTATTAGCTTTTCGCTTAGATAGACGTAATCATGATTGTCGGGATCGGGCTCAATAACTAGATCAGAGCGCCTTTGCCCCAAAAAAACGGCCAACTCTTCGCCAACCCTAGAAAGCCTAGGCTGAGACATAGAGCTAAAGAGAAAATCAACGGCCTTAAACTTATCGCCCCCGCCTAATGGGGGCAAGGCGAAGCTAGGACCCTCAATGGGGTTAGCTATTAGGCAAACGCAGCCCTCGGCCTCAGTCCAAATAAAATTATAAAAATCACGCCAAATAAACAAGTTGGTAAAATTAACGTCGGAAGTTGAAAAGGGAAATCGTTTTTCTAAATCAATAAAAAACGGCCTATCCGCCAAGACTAGAGGTTTAAAAGTCATCTTCTTTCTCGCCAGCAGACCCCTGGGGTTAGCCAGTGGTTTATAGGGTCCTTTCTATTTTAGTCTAATTAAAGTTGCGATAAGACCACTTATAGCCAGCACCCCTCTAGAGATGCCGACTATTTTTGTGGTTTAGGTGGTAATCAAGCCGCCAAGCTTTTTGAGGTTAAACCTACTGGTGAACCCGATGATCAATGTGGCCAAAGTACACTACCCTCAAACCTCCCCTATATTTTCCTTAATCTAAGACTATATCGCTAAGCCTAAACCTTATTTCCCGGTCTTTATTCCCACCCGGGGCACCAATTTTTTGGAACGATTTGGCATGATATTTGCTAAAAAGGTTGTAGTAAAAAGTCAATTTATGGGAATATCATTAGGTA
>JAITQT010000098.1 GCA_031288745.1 Deltaproteobacteria bacterium | reverse complement strand
AATAGGATCAAAAATGGGCTCAACGCTATCGACCTCAGGGGCTGGAGCGACTGGAGCAGCTGGCATGAGTGGAGGGGCAGGCGCGGCTAATACCTGAGCACCGTTTAAGGCAGCTGCTTCATGAGATTGTTGATTGGGGAGCGGCTGCGCTAACAGAGCAGAGGGAGGCTCAGTATTGGTTGGACACTGACTAGGAGCAGAGGCGTTTGACAGAGGCTCGTGGTTTATTTGTAGGGATGGATTTATTCCTAGCTCGCTCATTTTTTTTCCTCAATTTTAAGAGATAATTTGGTTTAGCTCGAGGTAAAAAAACCTTTTAGAAACGCAACGGTGATTTAGGGAGATTAATCAGATAAACGACTCTGTTAATTAAGCAAGTTAGGTGCCAACTCTAACTTGGTCTAGACTAAAGATTTTTTAAATGACAATTCTAGGTTTTATTAGTCTTTTATAAAAAAAGCGAACTCGGCCCCTTAGATTTTTGGTTGAGTAACTGGCTCAAAGTTGGCATAAACGCCAATTTTGTGGCCTATAATTTAAGTTTTTCGGCCTGTAGTTTCGTCCGTCTAGTCTTAGGGCCGAGGGAAAAGATCTTTAGGTTAGTTTTCTAAATTGGCGTCGAATTGAGCGGCTAGCTACATCAAATTTACCTTTTTAGGCCTTAAGCAATGCTTAAAAGTTAACAGTTGGAAGAGTTATGGTCAATGTTTTAGATTTAATTTAATTGCTAGATATGATTAATTCGTAAGGGCGTATAAGATAGCTGCGTAGCCCACCGATTGCTCACCCGGAAGGATATCGGAACTACAATAGTGGTCAATAAGCCTAGCTTTAGTCTTAAGTAAATTAGCAGCCGTAGCAGCCGCCGCAGCCGCCCCGGATGAGCAAGCCGCCCTTTTGTTTTCGCCTATAAACATCATAGCGCTAGGGTTGGGCTCAAGGGCTACCTTGATAAAGGCCAAATCATTGTTTTTTTGGTAATTTTTTCCTTCAATACCTCTACCGGCCGGAGCAAAACCGTAAGCCTCTCCGTAGTGAGTTAAATCGGTCGAGGCTAAAATTAGGACCCCGCCAGGTCTATTTTGAGCTAGATTGACTAAAACCTGACCTAAGAGCAGGGCCTTCTCCCCCGGGGGGACTCTTAAGGCCCAGGCTTTAGCTTTAGGACAGAAGTTTTTGACCAAAGGCATTTGTACTTCTATAGTGTTATCGTGCGTACCCCCTTTCCAGATAAGGGGGCTTAACTTACCAATAAGCAGGTCGTTTAAGGAAAAGTCAAGTTCAAGCGGGCCAAAGGGGGTCTCCCAAGCCTTTTCCCCAAAGGCCACTATCTCACCGTCTAAAGGTAGATGGCCTCCTAAAACCACGACTAGCTCCGGGCCTTGAGGTCCGAAGCTTTGGGAGGCCTCTAAGATGGCTCTGGCGGCCAGGCGGCCGGAGAAGTACCAGCCGGCGTGGGGAATTATAGCGCAGAGAACGCTACCTTGACCGGAGCTTAACTCAATATATGGTCTCCAGGAATCGATAGCCTCGACGGCGGCTTTGGCCGTGGCTGGGTACCAGGTCCCGGCTAGCTCGGTTTTTCTTGTTTTAGCGCCAGTCATGGGCGACTCCTAAAATTAGAGATTTCGTCGCGGCCTTGGCCGGGCGGTTGTTTAATTTTGTATTATTTTGCCATAAAATCAACATTTATCCAAATCTTAAATATAGCCTTGGCCACAAGGTAAAAAAAAATTAGTTGTAAGTTTTAGCATACCCTTAAGTTCTTAACACTAGTTCTTTTAACGTTTCTACTTAGCTCTCTGCTCCAACCATATATTTTAACTTTGATTAATGTTAAAATTACTAAGCTCCTATAGGGGGCTACATTGCTGCGGTACGTGTCGTCCCTTTCAATAGGCTTGGCCCCGCAGCGTTCTCACTTGTGAACGGGCCTTTAAACGTTCACATTTGTGAACTGACACTCCTAACTATAAACGAAATCTGAGAGGAGGTAGGTTGGCCCGCAGTCCTTCCCCACCCTGTTCTCGTTGTTATTTTTTAGATTCCAGATTAAGCCCTTTCAGATTTTTCTTAGGTTTCTAGCTTACTTCATTCTTAGAGATAGCCGCTCAATCTACGGTTTTTGGCTCTCTGCCCCTGTTTGTACTTCCAAATATGAGTGAACAACTACCATTGAGGGCCTTATCTCAAGTTTTTCTCTTCGGTCCAATAGCTTGGGCTGACTCCTTGCGCTCTACAAGGGCCAATAACTTTTCTTTCATCTATTCTTCACCTTTACCTTTATGAGTTCGGGCAATCTTGGGCTTTGGTTAGTTTTTTTCAGCTCGTCAACTTATGTCTACCTGAGGTGATTTGAGGTTCGTCGGCCAAGGGAAGGGTTGGCTCCGGCTCTTTTGGTTATGAGCCTCGCGGCAAACTTCCTAGCCTTCTTCCTAGCCTTTGGCTACCTCCTACTGCT
Organism: Deltaproteobacteria bacterium; assembly: GCA_031288745.1. Classification (GTDB taxonomy): domain Bacteria; phylum Desulfobacterota; class Desulfarculia; order Adiutricales; family Adiutricaceae; genus JAITQT01. The sequence continues at coordinate 315 of JAITQT010000098.1, read as the reverse complement.
AAGCCTTAAGCTTACGGTTCACCCAATGAGTTAGCGCCCTAACGGGCCCACCATAAGGCGGCTATAGTCGCCTAAGCCTAAGGTCCTTGTTCCCGTTTACTTTGCTTTTTTACCACTTATTTCGATAGGCGTTGGCTATCTTTAATTTGAGTTTTTCGTTGGTCTTATTTCTTAACCAGGCTCTTTAAAGACTCCTCCTTAGGTCGGTTAGGGCAAAAGCGCCAAAATTTTGAGTTAGTATAAATTAATCAGAATGAGGTGATAGTGGCTAAAAATTCATTTGTTTAACTAAAATCATAAATTTTCTTGTAATTT
>JAITQT010000413.1 GCA_031288745.1 Deltaproteobacteria bacterium | reverse complement strand
TTGATAAGTTAACCAAAAAATTTTTCATATTTAATATATCCGGCTAAATAGTTAGTTTTTACCAAGACAACTAAAAATAATTCATCCTGTAGTAGGAAAAATGACCGGGAAATCAGGGTTATAGCTTTTTTTACCCTCCTAAGTTAAGGAGCCTAAAACATTAGCGTTCCTCAAATTCGTCTCCCCCTATCGTTACCGTCACCCTTTTAAGGCTATCAATTAAGATAACCGGTCTGGAACAAGATCGAAATAGTCTCTAGGCGTGCGAATTCGACTTTTCTTCTTTTCCGAGGTATAGCCGTCTAGTTTTGGCCGAATGGAGTCGATGGGCAATGCTTCATTACTCACATAAACTGTTCCTCGGCTATAATCCTCTACCAAATAGGGAGACCTTGGTTCAGCCTAGCTTCTTCCAAAAAATCATTTCGTATACAACCTTTATTTATTTAAGCTCAGTATAGCAAAATTGCCAAAATATTACTACCGCTCAATTAGATAAATTTGAAATAGCTAGCCTAAGTATCCGATGGCCCAACTTGAATTTTTTTTATTTTGTTAGGGGCGACTTTTAAAAAGGGGGTAAATTTGTTATAGTGCTTTTTTATCGCCCTGTTTCAGGCTAGAGCTTAGGTTAGTTTTCATTATTTTAAATCCCGATTAAAGGTAGTAGGTCTGATTCAGAAAGATTTAGGCTTTTTAGGGTTATCTAGTTAAAGTTATTTGACATCCTTCCCTCCCTTAAAGAAAGGGATTGCTACTGAGCTGAAGATGAAGGCCTTTAAGACTCTTAAGATAGGGTTGTTCCCCTTTTCCGGCTTAATGTAAGAGGCTCTGAAACGATATTTTTTTGAACCCTGGCTATAGATTAATAATTAAAGCTTCAAGTCCTCTCGTAGGGTTTAGTCCAAGGGCTAAGGCCCATATCGTCGGCTTTAACTATTGGAGCTGAGAGTAGCTAGCCAAAATTTAAGGATCAGATACTAAAGACCGAAATGATTTACCGGTTTCAACTTTTACCTCTAAGGCAGATGGCGGCTGGAGGTGCTATGGCGCGGCAAATGTTTTCGGTCCTGGGTAGAGTTAAGAGTTCGTAATTTCAAAAAGGTAATAATTAAAACGTAATTATTAAAAATATTATTTGTTGACTTACCTAAATTAAGAGTTTAAAATTAATATAAGATTTTTTAGGGACGCCTTTGGTAAGCGAAACCCTATTTTCTAAAAATGTCTAAAGATAAATAAATTTCGTTCATAATTCCTCTTTAAACCCTTCCTCAGCCCCGACCAAAGGCCTCGGCCGCGGAAAACCAAGCCCACATTACTTTTATTGCGGGGAGATGTCCGTTTGAAAAGCGCTACTTAAGCGCACGGACGCCAGGTCCTATCTTCCCGTCAAAAAAGTCCCTTTTGGGGACATAATTTTGAAAGGAGGCCGCTTTCACACCTCACGTCTTATTATAGATGAGGTATTTTTGCGGAAAACATGAGTCTTCGTAATTTCTTGTTCACTTCAGAGTCGGTTACTGAAGGTCACCCTGATAAAGTGGCTGATCAGATTTCCGACGCCATTCTCGATTCCATTTTGTCTTTAGATCCCAACGGCAGAGTTGCCTGCGAGGTATTAGTGACCACAGGCCTTGCGCTCATCGCTGGTGAATTGACCACCGACAGTTGGGTTGACATACCTGAAATCGTTCGGAAAACAATTAAAAAGATTGGCTATAGTAGCTCGGACATGGGTTTTGACTGGCAAACTTGCGCGGTCATAAACACCTTAGGTAAGCAGTCTCCAGATATAGCCATAGGAGTCGATTCCGATCAGCACGAGCAAGGGGCTGGCGATCAAGGGTTGATGTTCGGTTTTGCGACTGACGAAACCGAGGCCTTGCTGCCTTTACCCATATATTTAGCTCACCAACTAACTAAGCGCCTGGCTCAAATTCGCCACAATGGCGCTTTAAATTTTTTAAGGCCCGACGGTAAGAGTCAGGTAACCGTTCAGTATCAGGACGGAAAACCTTATCGCATCGAAGCCGTAGTCTTGGCCGCCCAGCACTCGCCCGAGGTGACCACCGAGCGCTTAAGAGAGGCCTTGATAGACGAGGTGGTCAAAAAAATCTTGCCTCCCCAGCTTTTGGACGCAGATACCAAAATTCACATCAACACCACTGGCCGCTTTGTCATCGGCGGCCCCATGGGCGACTGCGGCCTGACTGGCCGCAAGATAATCGTTGATACTTACGGTGGTTGGGGCCGGCACGGAGGAGGTTGTTTTTCAGGTAAAGATCCCTCCAAGGTCGATAGAAGCGCCTGCTACATGGCTAGATATGCGGCAAAAAACGTGGTGGCTGCAGGATTGGCTAAAACTTGCGAGGTTCAACTGGCTTATTCCATAGGTTTGGCTGAGCCAGTCTCCTTAATGGTCAACTCCTTCGGTACAGGAGAGGTGGGCGAAGAAAAAATCGCCAAGGCCCTTCAAAACCTTTTGTCTTTTAAGCCAGCCTCGATGATTGAGACTTTAAAGCTCAAAAGACCGATCTTTGAAAAAACGGCCTGTTACGGGCATTTTGGCCGTCAGGAGCCGGAATTTACTTGGGAGTCGACCGATTTGGCCCCTAGACTAAGAGAAGAAGCGGGTTTACCCTCCAAAAATTAAAACTCGTGGCTCGGATAAAAAATCATCCGAGCCATATTTGCTCAAACGGAAAAATACCAGTTATTTTCTTTTTGACTAATTTTTAACACAAGATGTTGAGTTTTATATTTTAAAATATCCTTGTATATTGTGTCAAAAGTAGCTCCTTACTTTAAAAACTGGGTTTTTTCCGTACG
>JAITQT010000407.1 GCA_031288745.1 Deltaproteobacteria bacterium | reverse complement strand
AATAGTCTAAAAAATTAACTAGTAATTTGGCTCTGTTACAAATTTAAGGACTGATAAAGGGGACTTTTTGCGCTTCGATCAATTATTGGGAGCTATGATTCCTTTCCGCATTTACCTTCTTTTGGCTTTTTAAGCTTGTTTTTGGGAGAAATTATTTGCCATCCTTCGATGCGATTGTCTTTAAGGCCTGGCCCGCTCCTAAAGAACTATCGGTGGAATTGAGTGGACCAGCGCTCCAGGGCCTTAAAAGGGGGCGAACCCTTTCCCAAGGCCAGCTATTGTCCTTAGCCTCGAGCCCCTTTCTCTCTGACGTCCACGCCCCCCTTAACGGCCGCCTTATTTCGCTTATAGGCCTTCGAGCCCAAATAGAGGTTGACCCTAATCTCTCGGGTCTGCCCCCGTCGCCTATTTCTTTAGATAACCTTTTTGGAAAAGAGTTGGAAGATGGCCTAAAAAAATTGGGGGTCGAGCCCCTCTTGGCCCCCGAGCTAGGGGACCCGGTTATAATCTCAGCCTTAGTCCCTCAGCCGGGGTTAGAAGCGGCCGAAGCCTTGTGGGTAGATCAAAGAAGCACTTTAGAGGTCGGCGCGGCCGTTTTGAAAAGGCTGTGGCCGGATAGAGAGCTAGTTGAAGTCTTATCACCTAGCCAGGAGCCATTAGGCCTGGGGCGAGTGGAGCGTTATAAGGCTACTTATCCCTTGACCCTACCTATCTTAGTTAAGCGCACTCTGTTAGGCAGCTTAGATCTCTTAAAGCGCGGCGTAGTTGAGCCTTGGGACCTCTGGGCCCTGGGAGTTGCAGTTAGAAGCGGTTATCCGGTGACCCATCTTCCGGTGAGCATTAATAAATCATACTATCTGGTCCCCTTAGGGCTTAAGATCTCCTCAATTCTTTCTCAAGTTAACCTAAGGCCCATGAGAAGGGATGTATTGGTTTTAGGGGGCTTAATGAGCGGTAGGCCTGTGGCTAGATTAGATAGGGGCCTTGGGAAAAATTTTAGGGCCTTAAATTTAATTAAGGCCGCTTTGTTTTCAGATAGGCCTGGGCCTTGTCGATATTGTAGGCTTTGTCGCTTAGCTTGCCCACTTGATTTACCTATTAATATTTTAGCCTCCCAGCCTTTAAGCCTATGGCCCCAAACGGCCGCTAAACTAGGCTCTCTTTTAGATGGTTGCCTATCGTGCGCTTGCTGCGCCCTGGCCTGCCCTAGTCGAAGGCCTTTGGTCGATTTTGTCGGCCTAGCTAAACCCCAAGGGCTTAAAGGGAGGCACCTTTGAGTCGACCCGTTTTAAACCTTAGAAGTGGCCCTTATGCCTATTTATCAAGCGGGCCAAATCCTTATATTACGGCCGTTAGCTTTTTTCTTTATCCGATAACCTTGGCTATTTACGGTGATTTTTGGCCCTTTACAGTCTCTTTGGCCCTATTTTTTCTTTCCTTAGCTTTTCTTCGAGGCCCTCTCCATTGGCCTTCTATTCAAAACGTAATCTTAGCCCTCGTTTTAATAGGCCCGAGTGCTGGCCCTTTAGCCGTCTTGGCCGCTAGCCTTACGGCCTATTTTTTAACTTTTCAGCCTAGGTGGTCAAAATTTTCATTTTTTCCGGGATTTTTGGCTGCGTATTTTATTAATTACCTTTGTTTCTTATTAGATCTCATTTATCCCTCTTTTAATCTTTCTTTTATTGCTTTTCTCTCCATAACGCTCTCTCTCGTTCCAGCTGCAGTTTTATCTCTTATCTTTTACCCTGGCCTAAGGGGATATAAGATTTATCTAAAATTGGCTACCTGGCTTGTTTGGCTTTTGAGCGCCTTTTTTAAAGATCTTTCTCTTAGCGCTCATTTAAGTTATTTTAGCTTCTGTTTTATTTTAGGGTTTTTTTTAGAGCCCTCCTTTTGGTCTATAAGAAATCAGCTCCTTTCTTCGGTCTTAATTTTACTCTTAGGCCTAATTCCCTTAGTCTCGATGGAGTTAAAACCGGCTCTTATCTTGGCCTTAGCCGCTATCGAGCCTCTTTTATTTTGGCGCGCCCAAAGGGCCTTTGTTTATTTAACTTTAAAAAACCCGTCTGAGTTTGTGCCTATTAAGGCCGAGCCCTTAAAAGTGGCTGTAAGGCTTTGCCAGCGCCCGCCGCAGATGATCCAAACAGCCGAATATATAGGGCTTTCTAGCTGCGCTCTGGCCCAATCGTTCGACAGCGGACCTTACCAGTGCGCTGAGGCCTGTTTAGCTCTAGGGGATTGCCGCCGAGCTTGCCCGGCCGGGGCGATAAAAGATTTAGACCAAAAGGGCGCGCCTCCTTTTATTGATAGCCAAAAATGTCTTGGCTGCGGTCTATGTTTAAAGGCCTGTCCCCAAGAGCTTTTAATCTTAAAGACTAGAAATACCGTCGTTGTGGCCCGCTGTGCAGGTTCGGCCATGATGAAGGAAATGGACTTATTATGCCCAAACGGTTGCCTTGGTTGCGCTAGGTGTCGCAAGGCCTGTCCGGCCGGGGCCATCTCAAAAAAAGTTTCGGCTATGGGGCCAGTTGCCGATGAAGAAAAATGTCTTAAATTTTATCCAGATTGCGGTTTGGCCTGCCAGCAAAATTGCCCTAGGTCTCTACCGTCGCTAGCGCTTTAGCTTAAATATCGAGGCGAGAGGGCCTTATTTTAAAGAGCTTGGCGTAAAACTATCGCGTTCAAGGTTTTTTAGGATTTTAGCCTAAGTTTTAGCTTAATCTTTTAGGCCTACTAAACGAGTCTTTCGTTTGATTTTTAGATCCAAGGCCTAAGACTTAAACATAGCTCTTAATAATTACTCAAGATTTTGTTTTAAATTGGCTTTGAGCCGAGGAGGAAAAAAATGATTGTCGGTTGTCCGAAAGAAATTAAGGATAATGAAAACAGGGTTGGCCTTACCCCCAATGCGGCCGCAGCCTACGTGGCCTGCGGACATGCAGTTTACGTCGCCACCGGCGCTGGTTTAGGCTCGGCCATAAGCGACGAGGACTATTTGGCGGTCGGGGCCAAGATAGTCTCAGACAACGAGGGGATCTGGGCAGCTTCGGAAATGGTGGTCAAGGTTAAGGAGCCTTTGCCGGAAGAATATGGCTTAATGCGTAAAGATCAGTTGATTTACACCTTTTTCCATTTCGCGGCTAACGAAATTCTAACTAGAGCATGTTTAGAGCGTCAAATTACCGCTCTAGCCTATGAAACCGTGGGCGAGGGCCGCTATCTCCCGCTTCTTAAACCTATGAGCGAAGTGGCCGGAAGGATGAGTGTGATCATGGGGGCCTTTTACTCGGCCAAGAGTCAGGGCGGCCGTGGGTTATTACCCATGGGCGTTACGGGCGTGGCCCCGGCGGAGATACTTATCTTGGGCGGAGGAGTGGTCGGGGCCAACGCGGCCAAGGTGGCCGCAGGTTTGGGGGCTAAGGTCACGATTGTCGATATTGATCTTGAGCGCTTGGAATTTTTAAGTCAGATATTGCCTTCCAACGTCTTGCCCCTATTTTCCGATAAGCTAGTTTTGGAGCGCTATCTTTCTAGCGCCGATATTGTCATCGGGGCCGTACTCACGCCTGGGGCCAGGACGGTTAGGCTAGTCGATAGAGGGCATCTTAAAATAATGAAGCCCGGGGCGGTGGTGGTGGACGTGGCTGTGGATCAAGGCGGTTGTTTTGAAACTTCGAGACCCACCTCTCATTCCGACCCTATCTACGAGGTGGACGGCATTATCCATTATTGCGTGGCCAATATGCCCGGGGCCTACGCCAGCACCTCGACTTATGCCCTTAATAACGCTACGATAAAATACGGTCTGGAACTCGCTAATCTTGGGGTCGAAAAGGCCGTGCTTCACAATAGGGCCTTAAGGGCCGGCCTAAACATTTACCGAGGTAAGGTGGTTTGTCAAAAGGTGGCCGAGGCCTTTGACTTGGAGTTTACGCCATCGATTGATTAAGGCGCTGACAGAAATTGATTATTAGACTATTATCCTTTCCCCTAGCTATCTCTAAGGCTCTATCCTTAAGCCAATAATGATCGAAGCGCAAAAACCTATTAAAATCAAAATAGTCTAAAAAATTAACTAGTAATTTTGCTATGTTACAAATTTAAAGATTGATAAAGGGGACTTTTTGCGCTACGATCAACATTAACATTAATAATGTTAACCCGGAAGATTATGAGGATAGCAATAATACTACCAACGTTTCCCAGGATGATGTCCTGGGAAAAGCTCAAAAGGAGAAAAGAGGCACGGGCAAAGGTCAAAAATCAAAAAAAGTAATATCCAACGCAGTAGTTCAAGTAGAAAATAAAAATGGTTCATATATATTTGTTAGAGAGTCAGCAAATAAGATGTTTGAATTAATAATATCCTTTTTAATTATTAATAATATTTTAAACAAACATCAACTTGTCTTTTTTTCTGACGGAGCTAGA
>JAITQT010000359.1 GCA_031288745.1 Deltaproteobacteria bacterium | reverse complement strand
GTTCTTAGGCCCCTTAAGGCTATAGTCCTAGTTAGTTATGCCGCTCATTTAGATTCTAGTCCCTTGGGATTTAAAACCTTAGGCGGCTAGGGAATCTATGATGAGAGTCTCTCCACAAGAGAGGCAAATAGTTAAGCCTTCATAAAAAAAACGCCCTATTAACGAACGGTTTTAGCGACTCTTAAGGCTATTTAAGCTCTTCTTTAAAGCTAAGAACCTTATCAAGATCCGATTGAGTCACGTCGAAAGTGCTTTTATGAACAATAGTTTCTTCATACGCAAAAAATTCCGGCAACCGATCGCTACTAGAGCTTAAGCCAGCGCGGCGATTAAAATCCACTTCTATCTCCAAGACCCTGCGCCCCAAAAGATCGAGGTCACGACGAGTTAAAGACCAGCCATAACGAGCGTTAAGCATATCCACCACAGCGTCGACTGCTTCCGGGGTCTCGAAAAAAGCGAAAGATACAAATAGACATAAGCCTAAACTATCTACGGCTGCAGCTGATATTTGAGTGCGCCGAGATAACTCGGCTTGACCTTCGGCCGATAGAGGATCTACCTCTCCGCCCATGGCTAGAAGATTAGCAGCGTAACTAAACCCGGCCGTGTGATCGGCCCCTTGAGGGTTAGTAGCAAAAGTTACTCCCTGACCTTTAACCGACCTAGGGTCGAAGGCTGGTAAAGCTTGCCCTTTGACCTCAGCCACCCTAATGGCCCCATAAACTTTCCCGGCCACAGCCGCGCCCGAACCTAAAATCCGGCCTAAGGCGGTGCCCTCGGAGATCTCGGCTGCTGCCGCTAAAGCCCCTTTGGCGTCGCCAAACTTAAGCGCCCCCGCCTCCATCAAGACGGCCAAAGCGCCCCCCACGTCAATGGTGTCAACTCCCGTATCATCGCATAGGCGATCGTAGCGGGCCACGTCGTCTAAATCCTTTATCTCTGCGTTAGGCCCAAAGGCCCACATGGTCTCGTAATCAGGCCACTTCCCAATCCTTCGGCCTAAACTATCGGGGAATACTCCGCTGCAGCGCATAACGCAGCCGCTCATACAAGCCCGAGCCACTCGGCCCTGCCCCCCCCTTTGGCGAGTGAGTTCATTAAGCCTTTCACCGCTTAAGGCGTCAGCGTGATCAAAACGATTATTAGAAAAGTTGCGGGTGGGCACGGCCCCGGCTTCATTAAATAAACCCATCATTGCCGCCGAGCCGTATTCCGAAAGACTACGACCGCACACGGGATGTTCTGTTAGCGCTTTGGCAAAACGCTTAGAGGCTTTGTGGAAAGAATCGGGATCAACTAAGGGTAAAATTTCCTTGCCTGGATGGATAATCACGGCTTTAAGACGCTTAGAGCCCATGACCGCTCCCAACCCTCCTCTAGCCGCTTGGCGAGAAGGGAGACCTTCCAAATCCGTCATGGCAATAGAAGAAGCGGCCAAACGAAACTCCCCGGCCCGGCCAATGGTGATATAACTGCAACCAGGGCTTTGTTCGGCCGAAAGCTTCTCAACCGCCACGTAATTGTTTAAGCCGCCAGCTGAACACGGTGTCAATCGCGCAAAGTCAGGAGAAATTTCAAGTTGCCACCAACCATCCGGGGTTGCGGCGTTTTCAATGACCACGGCCAAAATGCCTAAACTAGCCAAATGACCGCCTGGCTGTCCGCCGCTATTAGATTCTTTAATGCCTAAGGTAAGAGGGCTCTTAGCCCCGGCGGAAATACGCCCGGAATTAGCGCAAGATGTCCCGCCCAAAAGACCGGGGGCGAAGACTAATTTATTGCGCGGGCCCAAAGGGTTGGCCAGGGGATCCACCTCGTTGGCTACTATAGCCGAAGTAAGCCCGCGGCCGCCAAGACCTAAATAGAGCGAGGGGACCTCGGTGAATCGACAATCGCCGCTAGCCATGTCTACCCTTAAAATTTTAGCCATCTTCGAGATTCCTTATCAAAAAATGGACTTAAGCCATTTTAAAGAACATTATTTTTTTATCAAATTTAAATATAATCATAAAATGGAAACAATAATATTAGCCAAGCGTGGATAATCATCAAGAGCTACGACCGGAACCCCAGAAATGAGCCACGGTCCGTCCGTGCAGAGGGCTAAATAAGGTTCTCTACCCACTGGCCCCTGGCAATAACCTTGGCGCAGCACTTCAATTTTAGGAAAAAGGGTGTTCTTGCCACCTTCCAAGAGGATTACCGAAGCCTCGGGAAAAAACCAGGCTAACTCGGAAGGGGTAATTTCCGAAACGGTCCTAGTAACTAAAAACCGTTTAGAAGAATAAACCGCCGCCCCATAAGCCCCAGCCTGGCGCAACATAAAGCTATCGGTGCGAGGGACGTCTGGTTCAAAGTCATGTCCGTCATGCTTGATGACAGCGACCTTCAAGCCCATTTTGATAAGTTCCGGGATTAATCGAAGTAAAAGAGTTGTCTTACCCGAATTCTTACCACCACAAACGGCTACTATGGGAGGCCCCTTTTTAATCTCAAAAAACGAACTAATTTAAAAACTCCTCGGCCATTACGCTTAGCTAGAGTTAATTGACATTCTCCCCTCCCTTATGCAAGGGGATTAACCCGGTACCTGAAGTGGAAGGTCTTAAGGTCTCTTCGGAGGCTCTCGCTCAATCAATTAGCTTTCGGCACCATGTCCTCCACAGCTATTTAGCACGGCCTAAGCGTTGGAGAAAATATTTATCGGACCGAAAGCGGCGACGTTTTCTTTAAAACAATAGGTCGCGCCTTTGAACTCGAATTAAATCTTAGGTTACCCCAGGTGCGCTGCCGTTAAGGCCACTATCGACTTATAGGCCGATACGCTACTGAAATAGCCAAAAGCCCTAAACCAAGATAGTCTTGTTAAGTCCTATCTAGCTTCAATGTTCCACCCTGAGAACTCTATTTTTTGGGGCGGCTGATTTAGTCATGTTACTGATAAACTCTTCAATAACCGTCACCGGGTGATTTTTTCTGACAATGGCGGAGACCTTAGGCGAAAAGTCTTAGAAAGTGCCTGCCGTTTTTTTATACTCTCTGGCTATTTGACTCTTGATATTCAACATAGTTCTTACCTAAGACAAAAATCTTGGGGCAGCCTTTGAGGGCCTCTTTTCTTATTTTCTGCCTTGAATCGTTTTTTGGCTCCCAAGATATTTACGGGCCTCTTATGCTTTAAAGTTTCTTCTAGGTGTTATATTTTGACGCAGAACTCTTTGAATTTGGTAGCGAGACGACTATTTCCATCTTCTAGTTCATTATCGGCCAAAAGTCGTCGCATCATTTAGCCTAAAAGCAGTTTCCAGCGCGGCTTAATCGAGGCGACAAACAACCTCTATTAAGCAAATCTATAAAGCGAATCTACTTAGTCGTCAAGTTATTTCGCAGCAAGCTCCGACTGAGCGCCAATTTCAATTTTACGCTAGTATAATAGAAAATCAAAGAACCTGGATTCGAAAATTTTGAGAAATGTTGTGGAATTCAACGAAAAGGGAGACTTACTCCCTAATGCCCGTTAAACACCAGGGTCTTCAATTTGACATTGAAGACGAACGGTTTCGTTTATATTTTCAAGAAAAAGGCTTGTAACCCTTGTTAAGGTGGGTTTGCTCAATGAAAAGTGATCCAGTTTTTTCCTAAATTTTGATGGTTTTCACGCAGTAAAAGTGAACCACCCTGGTGGTGTTGGTTATAGAGGCTCAACGATTCATCTATGAGCATCAAGAGTCCTTGGAAGACAGCCGTTAGAGGTTTGTTTTTAATGGGACGGCCAATGAGAGACAAATCTTGTTTCCGTTTGGTTCGATGCTAGTCAAAGCACCGAGGATTTTGGCTCTTAAGGTTGGCGAGGATGGTTTTAAATTTAACTCTAAGGACCTTCCAAGGTACCTCAGGAAGTCCCAGTAACTTATAAAACTCATCCCTTGGTTGTGTATATTAAGGGATTATCGGTTAGTGACTTTTAAGTCGGTGTTTGAGGTCGTTTTTGGGCAACCAGTCTAAAGGTTTTCACCGGTTACTACTAGCGGACTTGTAGACGGCTGGGTTAAGGAGTTCACCGCGTGGAGTTCGTAGGCCATAACGAGCGAGAAGTATGCTTACGGGTGGGCTGATGGGGGGTGCTTCAAAGTCAAGGGCGAGAAAGATAACTTTTGCTAACTGGTGCCCTTGGGCGTCAACGCCCAAGGCTGTAAGAAGCTGGCGGGTACGACTGAAGGTTATGCCGAAAGCTCAGTTAGCTGGCGGAACTTGTTTGTCAAGTTAAAGAGTCAAAGGCTGGAAGGCCCGAAGCTGGTTGTTGGAGGCGACTGTTTTAGGTTGAGATCAGCTTTGTCGTGGGGCTATCCTGATAGCGCTAAGCAGTTTTGTTGGACTCATAAATGATCGAAGCGCAAAAACCTCTTAAAAGCACAATAGTCTAAAAAATTAACTAGTGATAAGACTATGTTACAAATTTAAAGACTGATAAAGGGGACTTTTTGCTCTTCGATCATAAATTAAAGATGAGATGTTCAGAGACACCTTCCTAAGCCGCGGGACCGTGAGGTGGTAAAGGGAAGTGAAAGACGTTTATTTATCTGAATCAAGGAAAGAGGCGACCAAAAAAAATTCATGCTATGCAACCGGTGGCTTAGCCTAACAAGGCGATTAAGCCAACTTGGCCGCCTGTTAACCTCTAAACCAACTGGCTCGCTCACCAATAAAAAAGGAGAATTGACACTTTCTAAAATTCTAACTATATCTGGTTGATAATATTATTTTAACTATCAATAGATTTAAATTAACAATTTATTATATAAATAATTGTCATATTCATAATACAACCCCGAAGGATTATGAAAAAAACAAGAATACTACCAACGTATCCCAGGACGATGACCTTAGTAAAAGCTCAAAATGAGAAAAGTTGCACAGGTAAAGGTCTAAAATTAAAAAAAAGTATATCTAATTAGATATTTCAAATACATAATAGAAATATTATATATACGTTAGAGATTCATCAAAAAGAATAATTAATCTATTCTGCCAACATAATATTAGTTATATAAGGTTCTTTTTTACAAGCTTCTTTTGATTCTTCTAATGATGCATCTAATTCAAAACTTTGTTCTTCTTTGATAATAAACTTTACTTTTTTCTCGAAATTATCTTCATTTTCAACAAAATCAGCTACTTCTTCATTATATAACAAACCTATTACATTATCTTTTCCAAAATCAATTACTGCACGTACTATCTCACCACTTTGAAGCCCTTTATAAACACCATTTTTAACAGTAAAGTTAAGCGTTTTCGATGGACAATTATTATAAATTTTAGATTTTATTTCTATAGGTATAGGCTTATAAAATGATAATCTCATATTTTCAGTTAAATCGATATCTATATTATTATGTTTTGCTGTAACTTTAGTAATAACAAATTTACTTATAAATTTATTAGTTGTAAATTTAGTTACAATCGTAAGATCATTTTCCCAATTAAATGTTTCTTCAAAAGTAATATCCCCATCCTCAGTAGTTACAACTAAATCAGAAAACTGACCCTCTAGCGCTGATTTTTCTGATTCTGTAGAAAGAGAAGCACTAAAGTAATAAGCAAACGTCTTATCATCTATATATTCAAAATCAGAATTTCTAAGATATATCTTATTAGACTGATCTAAATTTTTAAGGTTAGTAGATTGAGATGAAGTTTTTGACTGATCTGTTGAAGACGCGGATTTTGACTTTTCTGGCTGAGCGGCTGATTTTGACTTTTCTGGTTGGGTTGCAGATTTTGATTTGGTAGTTTGAGCTATAGCCTGAGAAAAAGGAAAAACAAACAAGGCGATGAGAAAAACTAAAAAAAAACGCATAGTTAACCTCTTAAAATATATAAAATAAAGTTTAATATAACCATATATACTATCTACTGATAATTTACAATTTCTTCGTGTTTAAAGTCAGGTAACCCTTCACAAGGCTTATTCAAAACCTTGTTTTACACTTCCTGTTCAACTGATGGATAATTAATATGAAAATATTTTTCTTTAAATACTAACTAAACTAACAAAAAAATCAAGATTTCAGAAATTTTATAATTAATAACTTAAATAATATTATTTTATTTACTAAAATTAGTAGTATATTATAAAAATATAGTTATCTGGCATTTATTTTATTTCTATTTTTCTTATATTTTTTATTTATTTTATTAATTACAATATAAATCATACTAAAATAATAATATTTATGGTAATGTACTTTTAATTTACCCTTCAAAGTCACTGTTCAAATTAGTCCGCTTTCACCTCAAAGAGCTGATGCTTATCAAGGTAGAAGTACACTACTAATTATACCACTATTTGGACTAAAAAAAAAACCTAAAAAAAATAAGTCAGGGCGAAAGAATCAAAAAAAATTTATTTTTCGTCGGTTCCGGCATGAATATTGCTGGCTTATCATTCCCTTATCTTAACCTCTACTCCTAACTTAGATTATGGCATGGATATTGCTAGCTGCCCTTGCCTCATCCGCCACTCTTTTGGGTGTGGGATATCTCGTAGTTTTAGCCT
>JAITQT010000208.1 GCA_031288745.1 Deltaproteobacteria bacterium | reverse complement strand
AATCATTACAAACGAGGCATTCAAGAAAGCAAACGATTGCTACAAACTGTTTGACATTAAATGCCCTGTGGTCATACCAAGAGAACCTGGTACCAGGTCATGTGGTTAGAAAAATTACTCGCGAAGTACAGATTAAGTTTTAGCATACCCTTAAGTTCTTAACATTAGTTCTTTTAACGTTTCTACTTAGCTCTCTGCTCCAACCATATATTTTAACTTTGATTAATGTTAAAAATTACTAAGCTCCTATAGAGGGGCTACATTGCTGCTGGATGTGTCGTCCCTTTAAATAGGCTTGGCACCGCAGCGTTCTCTCTGGTGAACGGTCCCTTAAACGTTCACATTTGTGAACTGACACCACAGTCGTCCAAGTAGGATAGAGCACTGGTGCGGTTGTTTTCGCCCCGTTTCCAGTCCCCCCGTTAAACCGGGCCTGCGCTGTTACCGCACCCGGTTTTCATCCAGTCCTTCTTATCACCGCACACGAAAAGGCCTGCTTTCAGGGACATTGAATAGGGGACACTCCCTATCCCATGATAAATTCTGATCTTCGCAGTGATATATAGTCATATCCGTAGTCATCAGGCTTTTCAGGGGAACGTAATAGGCATAGCCAATATTCCACCCTTTCCCGCTTCCATGACCTGTTCTGGGTTAAGGGCCCTTCCCTCCACCGTGATTAGCGCTCTCTTAAGTACTACGGCCCTATCCTTCTCCCCGCGCAGAGGCCCGGCCTATCCGTCGCCGGAAACCGGTTTTACGCCCGTCTCTAAGCATAACCTTCGCAGGTCTCCGGTGTTACCACATTCGCCCCTTGTGTTTAGGCCATCGCCATTACCCCGGCGGGCTCGACAGGCTTTATCTGCTAATTATCACGTCTTATAATCCGGTGACGGTGACCTTTAATTTACCTATCGAACAGCGGCCTTCTCCAATATATTGGTGGGTCACTCTCGCAACTAACATTTCGAGGCCTATTCAGCGTTCACGTGCGTTATAACCTACACACTCGCGGCCCTCCTGAAACCTGAAAGAGGACTTTACATCCCATGCTCAAAACATTTTGTTACCTCCACATCGTATGTGATTGCTACCGGCTGGAACAGCAGTAAAAGTTGCCGGGTGAGGGGTTTCACCTCACTAAGCGAATGCACCTTTCAAAGGCGCACAATAAATTACTTAAAAAAAGGCAACTTATGAAAGCCGCTGGCTATAAAGGATCTAATGTATTTCTTAAATCGAGAGCGACCGAACAAGGTCAGAAAGCCTAGGGTATCTCCCCCAGTTCAGTTGGGCGGCTCGCCGCTTGATACCACTCAAAGTATGTTCTAGAACCCCGCGGAGGCTATAAGATGAGCTATCAAGCCCTGGTTGGGATAGCCCCAACATTTTGGAGAGGAAAATCAAGTCTAAGGATAAGCCACAAGTTGGGAAGGATGGAGCTATGAACACCTCCAACTATTACCCTATAAAGGCTCTATTGAAATACACTCTCTTACTTAGCCTATACTTTATGGAAGCTAAGCCCCTTGAGTCTTGGACAACACATATTTAGGAAAAACATTTTTCCAGATTCTTTTCTGAATCCCCCTGAAAGTGGCTCAAGATAAGTTTTTTCTGATTTTTTCCATAATTATCTTGGACGGCTTTTTTTTAGGAAAAACCTTTTCCAGATTCTTTTCTGACCCCACTGAAAGCACCTCAGGATAAATGTTTCCTGAATTTTTTTACATATTTATCTTGGATAGCTCTAATATGATTAAAATTTTTCCCCCTAAAAATTTCTTTTACTTGCGTGCTCTCGTTAGGTTTTAAGCCTAGCCTCCTCCCTCTCTATCTCCACAACTCTGGCTTGTTTCTTTGGCGGGGCCTTGGTCTAGATCTTTTTCCATATCAGCTAAACTATTTAGATCGCTTTCGATATCGGCCTCTTCCTCGTCAAGGGTCATCAATCTAGGTAATCTTAAAACTGCGTCTTTGAGAGGCGGGTTAGCGTAAAAGACGTTAGATCTGAATAATCGCCCCTTATAGACACAGTGGGCCTCCCCTTCAAGTTGATTGGCTAGATCTAAAAATTCTATCCTAGACTTCATCCTAATAGCCGCCGCCCCGTTATCGCGCCAAGATGAGCCCAGTATAGCACTCTCTTTACGCTCAAATGCGCTCGCGTCGGCCACCGCTGCCTCTCCAGTTAGAGACTTTAAGAGCCTATAGGTTTGATCGGGATCGTCTGATTTCATAAAGATTTTTAAAGCCGTGTTGGCGACAATCTGCTGAGTCCCTTTGCGGTCAGCTTCAATGAGCCCAGCGTAATCTTGGCTAGCGATCACCGTAGCCAGGCCAAGGCTGCGGCCTTGGGTTAGCAACATCTCAAAGCCAGGGGTGACTATGGCCGCGTACTCGTCGATAATGCTTAAAAACGGCCCGACTGAGTTAATATTTGCCGTTAAAACCCCAACTATATCTTTATCATCCCCTTCGATGGCTTTACCCAAACCCACCGCAGCAGCCGCCTTGACGGCTGAAAGAGTGATTTTTCCAAGGGAGGCTAACTCAGCCGGGCTCTTTTCCATGGAAGGAAGTAAAGTCACTAAGAGCCTACGGCTAACCACCAAATCGCGATAGTCAACTTCCCCTCTTCTTTGATTGTAGATATGCCCATAGGCGTCGGTTAAGCTCGATAGCGCCCTTCCAAAATAACTTTGAGCGTACCCGTATTGCTCAAAGAAGCTAGTCTGTTTATCCAAATCCCGCGACTCTATCCAGTTGCAATTTAAAAGAGCGGCCCTTAAAGAAGCTCGAGCGCGCTCATTTAAATTAGGCGACTTAACTAGCTCAACGCACTTTTCAGCTGATAAAAACTCTCTAACCACCGCCGCCGAAAGGAGAATAAGGCCCTTATCTCTAAGATCGACTAATGAGTATATAATTCCTGCGATTAAGTTTAAGGCCTTATCAGCGAATATAGCGTTCCCGCCTTGAGTACTGGGCATTAAAGAGCCTAGCAGCTGAATTATGGCGTCGGCCGAACTAAAGGAGAAGGGGTTGTTGGTATGAGAAACTTTAGTCGGCGGTCCTTTATTTTGGCTAAGATTATCAAGACCGGTGTAATTTATGAGCCTAAAATCGTCTTCTCGGCCTAAGCGCCTAGCTAGCTGCCAAATACTTAAAGGCAGATCCATCGAGGCCTTGGGGTCAATATAAAAAAGCCCAGAGCCGCAAATAAGCGAGTTATAGGCCATAGAAACCAAGGCCTGAGTCTTACCACTTCCAGTGCTACCAAAGACCAAGCAATGGGTTAGCATATCCTTTTTATCAAGCCACAACTCTAATCCTTTTTCTAGCTCGTTACCAAGATAAAAAATGCCTGCGGCCCTACCAAATCTATTTTTACCAGCCAGAGGGGCCCCTCGGTCAAGCTTTAAGGAGAACCTTGGAAACTTTAAAGGCAATCTTTTAGTCGTCCCCCAAAAAGCATAGTATAAATAGAAAGAGATAACGCTGCCAAAACAAATCAAAAACAAACTTGGATAGAGAAAACCAACGGTTAGGCTGACAAAAAAGATAAGCCTTGCGGTTTTCCAGCGGCCTAAGATCGAATGAATCTTCTCTCCAAGGCTTCTAATATCCCTACGGAACTTTCGTTGGTCGATTATCTCTTTGTCGCTGAGCCCCTCGAACCGTTCTTTGACCATCGACAAGTGCCCCTTTGAAAATTTTTATGACATACATTTAAAGCCTTGAATAATAGCCTGACTATCTTTAAATTAGTCAAGGCTCGGTTAGATAAAGGGGGCATACCTGGCGAAGACCTTGTTTGGCTTTGAGTGGTAAAGGCTGGCAAGGATTTTTAGTTGAACGCTGCTTTTATTTTTTTTTAGTAACCAATATATGTTACATAAAACTTCAATTAATTAAACTAATTATTTTTTTGTTTGCAGCCCCAATCACTTTTGAGATTATGGCCTTGGGGTTATTTAAAAGACCATCAGATTAACTTTTAAAGGTTAAATTTGAGGGCTAGGCGCTGCCATTGTTTCGGACAGAGCGTGGGGGGCCGCTAGAAGTAGAATATTTATAAGGGCTAATTGGTTAGGCTTTGGTAACGGCCTAGTCAAGCTTTTTTATAATTTAATTCTGATTAAACTGCCTTAATCAGAATATATGTAAAATAATCCTTCTTTTTTCTCTGTCAAGCTCCTTGGGGGAATTTTTTTACCTTTATCTGATCTGATGTAACACACCATCTTTCAGGGCGGAGATATAAGGCGCATTCTGGATTGAATCTTGTTTTCATACCAGTGTTTTTTTTTCCATAATAATTGAAAAAAATTAAAAGCGTCGCTCAGCCGCACAAAATTAACCTTGGTAACAAGGAGATGAGCTTTGGCCATTTTAGCTAGTCAATCTGTTGTTAGACTTGAAAAAAAGCCTCCACTACCTCCTGGTTACTCAATGTCCACAACTTGAGCAA
Source organism: Deltaproteobacteria bacterium (assembly GCA_031288745.1). GTDB lineage: Bacteria > Desulfobacterota > Desulfarculia > Adiutricales > Adiutricaceae > JAITQT01. Next base: position 631 of record JAITQT010000208.1, on the reverse strand, counting down.
ACAACAGATCTCCCGTAAAAAAGTAACTCGAGCGATAAACTCTAAAAGCTTAGTCTCTACAACCTAGCGTTAGCGGTCAGCTCTTCTTTGTTTAGGCAGGAGAAGCACCCTTAAGGCTATCTTATAGCCAAATTTATCTAAGTAGAGATGGGCGAGCCTTATTCTACTTCAGCCTCTTTGGAGGGGTAGGTAAACGAGAGCAAAAAAAATCTAAGATTTCAACTCAGCTTAGTAATGTCGCCTAGAGGCTCTCGCTCCAATTTTTGGCCTCCTTGATAACGACAGCCGCATTGGTTCGTGAGCCAAAAATTAGAGCGACTTTATAAATTTTATTGTTGCCCCCATGAAATTTATTAACGTACTTTTTCAAATCTATCTGTTTCATCGCCTCTAGGGCAACCTCGTTCATCTTGTTTCTAAGCCGCTCTATAGATTGCGCCCAAGCTTCGTTTTTAGTAGTGCTAGGCTTATTCGATGGCCTATCCTTTTCTTTTTTTTCCTCGTCTTTTGAAGCTTGAACATACTTTAGCTCGACGACGTAATCGTTTCCAGCCGAAGATACAAAATGTAAATCGTATCTACCGTCACCAACCGGGCCTTGGGAATCGTAAGCTTGGCCGCTTAGCTCCAA
>JAITQT010000205.1 GCA_031288745.1 Deltaproteobacteria bacterium | reverse complement strand
TTGTGCCTTTAGCCGCTGCTATTAGGGCGGTGGAAAAACTATCTAAACGAGGACGAGATAATAACCTTAAGGCCTTGGAGCTAGGTTATTCTTTGGATTTAGAGGCCGCCAATTTGGTTAGCCAAAAATAATCTAAAATGGGTTTAGGGCTAGATTTAGATAAAAAAGGCCTTAAGCCAGTTTAAGAAAATATTTTTTTATTTGCCCACGGGCTGATCGTTTAAGAAGGCCGCGAAAGGATTTTCGCGGCCTTTTATTTAGCCTAAAGCTAAGCCCTCCGAGATGAGGCGTAGTTAGTAAGGCTTACTATTTTCACCTATTAAGAGAGGTAAATGTGAAACGCTTTTTTAGTTTTGCCGTCTCGGCCGTAGCGGCCATCGTTTTAGTTTTCTTTTTTCTTCTTACCGGTCAGGCCTTGGCTCAGGATAAGAAGATTAAAATTGGTTTTCAGAAATCTTCAACACTCCTCATTCTCCTTAAAGGCAACGGAAATCTGGAAAAGGCTTTGGCCCCTTTGGGCTTCGCTGTTGAGTGGAATGAATTTACCTCAGGGCTACCTATGGTCGAGGCTTTAAACGTGGGTGCCTTAGATCTTAGTGCTGATGTAGCCGACACAGTGCCCTTGTTCGCCCAATCGGCCGGCACTGAATTTACTTATTTTTTACAAGAAAAACCTTCCCCTACAGCTCAAGGGATAGTGGTCAGTAAGGATTCTCCGATTCAAAAAACGGCTGACCTTAAGGGCAAAAAACTGGCCGTGGCCAAGGCGTCTGGCTCGCACTATTTAACCGTGGCCGCGCTTAACAAGGCTGGTTTAGTTTTTGGCAAAGACGTGGAAATAAGTTACTTACAACCGGCCGACGCTCGCATGGCCTTTGAGTCGGGAGCTATTGATGCTTGGACTACTTGGGATCCTTTCTTGGCCACAGTGGAGATTAAAAGCGAGGCGAGGAAGATAGCCGACGGAACAACAGTCGACGCCCCTTATACTCGCTTTTATCCTATTTCTACAAAATTTTTGGCCGAAAACTCCGAGGTGGCCAAGGTTGTGGCCGACGAATTAACCAAGATCGGTAAGTGGGTTAAAGAAAACCCTGACGAGGCGGCTAAGATTCAGGCACCTTTGGTAGGTCTAGACCAAGATGTGGTTAAGTTAGGCAATAGCCGCCGAAGCTACGCGGTGGCCCCAGTAGATAAGGTGGCCATAGACGGTCAGCAGCTCATAGCCGACGTATTTGTTCAAGAAAAGTTGTTACCCAAACGCATTAATCCCGCTGATGTGCCTATTTGGAAAGGGCAATGAGTAGTAGCGCTCCTATTTCCCCCCTTAATCGCTTAGGTACTTGGGGGAAAGGCGGGGCCCTTAGGGCGCGCCTCTATTCATTTTTACCTTGGCTAGTTCCTTTTTTGCTCATAGCCGGCTGGCAGTTAGGTTCAAACGAGGGCTGGATTAATCAAAGGATCCTGCCCTCGCCTTTAAACGTTTTGAAAGCCTTGATTCGTTTGGGTCTCGATGGTGAACTCTGGGCCAACGTTAAGGTTAGCTGCCGTAGGGCCGGCTTGGGCTTTTTGATTGGAGTAAGCTTTGGGCTAACCCTAGGCTTTATTAACGCCACTTGGAAGACGATGGAGATCCTTTTAGATTCTTCTCTTCAAATGTTTCGGACCATTCCTCATTTAGCTCTTTTGCCTTTAGTTATTATCTGGTTCGGAATAGGGGAGAAAGCTAAGATTTTTCTTATCATTTGCGGAGTAACTTTTCCAATTTATCTTAACACCTTCCATGGTATCCGTTCAGTTGACCCTCTTTTAATCAGCATGGCTAAGGTCTACGGACTTAATAGGTTTGAGTTGTGGCGAAACGTCATTTTGCCCGGGGCTTTGCCTTCTATTTTAGTCGGGGTGCGTTTTTCCCTAGGGGTCATGTGGATGACCTTAATTGTGGCCGAGACCATCGCCGCTTCAAGCGGACTAGGATATATGGCCACCAACGTTCGGGAAATGATGCAGACCGACGTCATGGTCCTCTCCATCCTAATTTACGCTTTATTAGGTAAGCTGGCCGACGTATTGGACAGGGCGTTGGAGCGGCGCTTTTTGTCGTGGCGTCAGCAAATTGCTTAAAGCTATGAGCGCAGTAAAATAGTCAAAAAACGATCTTTGAGGATGGACTAGCCAATGAGTTTTGAGGGCGGTGGGGTTGAGGTTAAGGTCAGAGGTCTTGAAAAAATTTACGGGTCTATAACAGTTCTTAACGAGTTAAGTTTCGATATAGGCTCAGGAGAATTTATAGCTGTAGTCGGGCGTAGCGGCTGCGGTAAGACTACTTTATTGCGGCACTTGGCCGGTCTAGAAAAGGCCGATTCCGGAAGCCTTAAGGTTGACGATAAAGAGCGCCACGGCCTTGCCCCGGGGACTAGGGTTATGTTTCAGGAAGATAGGTTATTACCCTGGAAGACAGTCTTAGATAACGTAGGCTTAGGCCTTACTGGCGGTTGGCGACGTGATTGCCTTAAGGCTTTGGAAGACGTGGGCTTGGAAGCTAGAGCCAGGGATTGGCCTAAAGTTCTTTCCGGAGGCCAAAAGCAAAGGGTCGCCTTGGCCAGAGCGTTGGCCCATTCGCCCAAACTATTGCTCCTTGACGAGCCCATGGGGGCGTTGGACGCCTTAACTAGATTAGAGATGCAGCGGCTAGTCGAAAGGGTTTGGCAGGATAGAGGTTTCACTGCTTTATTAGTCACTCACGACGTGGCTGAGGCTATTACTCTGGCTGATAGAGTTTTTTTGATGGAAAAAGGGAAAATAACCAATCAAATGCCTGTTGTTTTGCCTCGGCCCAGAGTTAGGGGACCGGATTTTTCTGTTTTGGAGAGAGAGGTCCTTAATTGGATCATGAGTTTGTATGCAGGATATATCTAAAACAAAGCTTTGGCTTCTAGCGGCTAACTTGGCCAGGATTAAACCGACCTAAGCCTGAAAAATCTGATGATGTAAACTGTGGGTTTGCTCAATGAAAAGTGATCCAGTTTTTTTCTAAATTTTGATGGTTTTCGCTCAGTAAAAGTGAACCACCCTGAAGGCTATGTGATTCAATACTTTGCTCTTTTTATTCTAAAAATAGCCTTAAAAATTTAATCTATTGCGACCTTGAATCTTCCGCCTGCCCTACGAACCAGGCCCCAATTCCGAGCCTTCTTGAAAACTACCAGAATTTCGCTGTATTGTCCAACTTCCAGAGCCATTTTATAGATGTTCGTTCCTTCCCCCCTAAATTTTCGGTAATATTTTATCTCTTCTATCTGGGCTAAGGCTGAGGCGTCCGCCTTTTTCTTATTCTCTTTAAACTTATCTTTAGGGAGATCTTTATTGGTCTTGGGAGTTTTATATCTCTCATATTTTAGTTCGATGATATAGTCCGCGCCGCTTTCCGTCTAGAGCTGAAGATCGAAAGTTCCATCTTCCGCTCGGCTTTCAGCCTCGTAACGAAGGCCGATTAAAGCTTAGCTCATAATGAAGATGGTTTGATAGTGCCCATCATAAGGTGCATTCGCTTAGCGAGGTGAAACTCCTCGTCCGGCAACTTTTACTGCTGTTCCAGCCGGTAGCAATCCCATACGATGTGGAGGTAACAAAATGTTGTGAGCTTGGGATGTAAAGTCCTCTTTTAGGAGGGCCGCGAGTGTGTAGGTTATAACGTGAGTGAACGCTGAGCAGGCCTCGAAATGTTAGTTGCGGGAGCTGACCCACCATGTAATTGGGGAAGGCCGCTGTTCGGCAGGCAAATTGAAGGTCAACGTCA
>JAITQT010000157.1 GCA_031288745.1 Deltaproteobacteria bacterium | reverse complement strand
AAAGATTTAAGTTCTGGCTAAGTGATATAGGGTTATCGGGCTGTTTTCCCTCTGAGCCTGACCCTCACTTTTTGGGTGCCTCGGCGGCAAGATCGTAAAACTGTATCACAATGTTAGCGAGTCTGTAAAGATTTTGCTAAAACTTTGGCCTAGTCTAGCACCCGCCTCGACCAATAAAACCGTTTCTATATATCCTAGGCTTGGCGGCTAGTTATTGACCAAAGTAGGTGAGTTTTGGGCCGCTAACTTAATGATAATGTGGTGAGTAAGTCATTATATTTTAGACTGGAAAGATGGGTAAAATGGCAAGCTAATTTTTTTGGCCGTCTAACAGAGCCAACCTATGGCCGCTGTTATGGCTAGAGCTAAAATTTCTCCTTAAGGCTTTTGACATAATTAGGCAGAATCTTTGATTATTATTGCTTAAATATATTTAATATGTATTTTTAGTAAAAAATATTTAATTATGCGTCCGCTCACCTCTTTTTTATAGCCAAGCTATTTTTGATCGAAGCGCAAAAACCTCTTAAAAGCACAATAGTCTAAAAAATTAACTAGTGATAAGACTATGTTACAAGTTGAAAGACTGATAAAGGGGACTTTTTGCGCTTCGATCATTTTTGATATAAGTCCAAAAATCTTTTAAAAGAAAATAGTCTGAAAAATTAACTAGTAACAAGGCTATGTTACAAAGAAGGACAGATATTTTAAGGTGACTTTTTGCGTTTCGATCATTATTATCTATCGCTCCCAAAGCCAAGGGGCCTTAAATTTTTAGAAAAATAATATTTTGACTATTTCGATCTTTGATAACTTTGGTGGCACTAGCTTAATTTAATGACGATAGAAGGATAATGCCAGATGGAGGTTAAATGACTGTAAAAAAAAAGTTTAGGTATTTTAAAATATTTTAAGATCTTGGGCCAAGGTTTAAACTAGGTCGAAGAAAAACGAATGGCTAGGGATAAAATTTTGGACAACTTTATATATAATTGCGTCTAGTCAGGTGGCTTTAAGGCCTATAAAAAATTATTCTTAGAACCTTTAAATTTATCTTGACAGAGCAAATCAAACTAAATTAAAATTAGCTCAAAAAACAATTCAAACTTTTTTTACCTAGTTTGGCTGTTTTACGTTGCTAAAATATTTTTGGAGCGGCCGGATATTATTTTCTTCGCGGGTAACCGTTCACCAAGTCTTTTTTTCCCCACGTTGCGACTGGTAGCGACTTTTGAGTTGTAATTAAGTTTTAGCATACCCTTAATTTCTTAACATTAGTTCTTTTAACGTTTCTACTTAGCTCTTTGCTCCAACCATTATTTTAACTTTGATTAGTGTTAAAATTACTAAGCTCCTATAGGGGGCTACATTGCTGCGGGATGTGTCGTCCCTTTCAATAGGCTTGGCACCGCAGCGCTCTCTCTTGTGAACGGGCCCTTAAACGTTCACATTTGTGAACGTACACTTTCGCGGCAATTTCCAACCCTTCAATTTTAGCGCTTTATTTACGCTATTAAGTTGCTGCGAAACTAATTCTCACATTTTTAAAGGTGGTTTATGAAAAAATTGGTCTTGACCTTAGCTTTTTTATTGATCTTCACCCCTAGCCTGACTTGGGCCGACGAGTTCCAAGTGGCGGTGGCCAGTAACTTCCAGGCCCCCAGCGAACTAATCGCGGCGGCCTTTCAAAAGAAGACTGGTCACAAGGCTATTTTGGCCTTCGGGGCTACAGGCAATTTCTACGCCCAAATCAAAAACGGCAGCCCCGTGTCTATCTTTTTGGCCGCCGATTCGAAGACTCCCAAAAAACTCGAAGACGAGGGCATGGCTAAAGCTGGTAGCCGTTTTACTTACGCCCAAGGTGCCTTAGTATTATGGTCTGCCACCGCCGGTTATGTCGATGACAAAGGCGAAGTGCTTAAAGGTGGCAAATACGCCCACTTGGCCGTGGCTAACCCCGAAAAAGCCCCTTACGGCGCAGCTGCCTATGAGGTGCTTAAAAATGCGAACCTTTTAGCCCAACTTGAAAAAGACAAAAAACTGGTCACCGGTGAAAACATCGGTCAAACTCTACAGTTTGTCGAAACTGGTAATGCCGAACTCGGTTTTTTGGCTAAAAGCCAAGTCTGGAAAGATGGCAAATTTAAAGGCGGTTCTGGCTGGCTCGTTGCCCCCAATCTCTACTCCCCAATCATGCAAGACGTGGTCATCTTAAAGTCGGCTGAAAATAACAAAGCCGTCGAAGACTTCGCCAATTTCCTTAGAGGTAAGGAAGCCAAAGAAATAATTCTCTCCTTTGGTTATATTTTGCCTTCTAAATAAGGTAACCATTCACCAAGTCTTTTTTTCCCACGTTGCGGCTGGTAGCGACTTTCGAGTTGTAATTTAAGTTTTAGCATACCCTTGAGTTCTTAACATTAGTTCTTTTAACGTTTCTACCTAGCTCTCTGCTCCAACCATATATTTTAACTTTAGATTAATGTTAAAATTACTAAGCTCCTATATTGGGCTACATTGCTGCGGGATGTGTCGTCCCTTTCAATAGGCTTGGCACCGCAGCTCTCTCTCTGGTGAACGGGCCCTTAAACGTTCACATTTGTGAACGTACACTAAAATAAGGACTAATCCTTAGCTCATCTTAACCCAATAATTATTGGGCTCTCATTGCCGACTCTAGGAATCCTTTTTTCCTCCTTTCTGGATCCTAGGGTCGGTTTTCTTTTCCCCGTGCGCCCTTTCTCTTTTGCCTCTTCTAAAAGATAACCCTTAGTAGCCTCTAGCCTTGAAATTAGACTTTAAAATAATAGTCTCCCCTCGCCCCAAGGCCTCAGCTATGATATATTGACCTAAAAATCGTTGGCCGTGCCCCATGGGCCTTAGGATATTTGGCCATAGCTTAACGCTTTGCGCTTTTTTTTCTAGCCCGCTAAGGCCATTTTTTAGCAAAATAGAGCAATTATAGCTTAAAAAAAAATTCTAATTAGGCCCTTTAGGCCGGGTAAACAATGGAGAGAAAAGAAACTAAAATCCGACGCCTTTCCCCTTGGCTGACCGGCCTATTTCTATGCGCCTCAGCTACGGCCGTGGCCTTCATCTCCCTATCAAGCGGTTATATACCCTACTCCTTGAAAGAAATCTGGGAAATTATACTTAGCGCCTTATACGACCAACCTAACTCTATCCTCCCCAACCGCTCGATTGTCATTTTAGAAGTCCGCTTACCTAGATTAACCACGGCCTTTCTCGCCGGCGCGGCCCTAGGGCTCAGCGGGGCCGTCTTTCAGGCATTGTTACTAAATCCCTTGGCTGACCCCTACACTTTGGGCGTTTCCTCCGGCGCAGCCTTTGGGGCCTCGGCGGTTATCATCCTCTCGCTCCTATTTCCGCAGATCCTTTTTTTATCATCTTCCCTAGCCCCCACAGCCGGGGCCTTTATTTTTTCGGCCATAACCTTAGTTTTGGTTATCCGCCTTGCTTCCGACAGACAAGGTCGCCTCTCTCCAGCTAGCTTAATTTTAGCAGGGGTCATCCTCTCGGCAATTTTGTCAGCCGCTATTTCCTTTTTCAAATACCTAGCCGGAGATCAGGTGGGCTCCATTGTTTTTTGGCTCATGGGTAGCTTTCACGACTCCAACTGGACCGACGCGGGCATAGTGGCCTTATTTTTGCCGCCCTGTTTGCTCTTAGCTATGCTCTCAGCTACCGATCTTAATATAATGACCTTAG
>JAITQT010000138.1 GCA_031288745.1 Deltaproteobacteria bacterium | reverse complement strand
CCCTTTGAATGATGTAAAATTATTTCTTAGCCTATATTCTCTTATAGCCTACTTTACGTCAAGGAAATTTCTTACCTTGCTTACATCACTACCAACCCCCCACCGCAGCCCCCTCCGGTGGCTGCGGTGGGGGGTTAGGTAGGCCAAGGGTACGTAAAGAAGAAATGCTAAAGCTCCCGCCTAAAGGCGGTGGTTTTAATCCACCAAAACCAGAACAATAAAGACTGCAAGCGTTTTAATATTAAAACTAACGTAACCGTTTACCAAATCTTTTTTTTCCACGTTGCGGCTGGTAGCGACTTCCAAGTTTTAATTGAGTTTTAGCATACCCTTCTGCTCCAACCATATATTTTAACTTGAATTAATATTAAAATTACTAACGCTCCTATAGGGGGCTACATTGTTGCGGTACGTGTCTTCCCTTTCAATAGGCTTAACACCGCAACGTTCTCTCTTATAAACGGACCCTTAAACGTTCGCATTGGTGAACAGATACATACTAACAAAGGCGCTCTTAGAGCGCATAAGCAATGCTGAGGGCAAACCCAACCATTAATTTTTGTTCATTGATGGCTCCCAATGCAAGGCTACCAGCGGAGATATAAATTTAAGGCCCAGAGTGCGGTACACGGCTAAGGCTGGCAGATTCCACGAAGCCGTCTCGACGAATAATTCGTTAACTCCTAGAGAACGAAGTAACCGAATCAACTCAAGAACTAATAGACGACCTAGACCTTGGCCGCGCTTATTTTCGCTTAAGTAAAGAACGGTTAAAGAAGCCTGAGTAGAAAAGAGACTAGCTAAGGCTAAACCAACTGGTTTATCGCTTCTTTCGTCCCATAAAAACAGAGCCGGTTGAAGTTTATTAAGCTCTCTGAGCGTCACTTGCCGCCAAAGCTTATTTTGAAAATCAGGCTCAAGGTATGGACCGTGTAGATAGTGCCCGTCGTAAAAAAGATCGCCTAATTGCTCAAGCCAAGATTGCCTTTCTGGACCCTTAGCTTTTTTTAAGCTCAATCCAGGGTGTTTAAGAAAGGGGTATTCCGGCGGACTTATATTGTTTAGGGAACCTTTAAATCTAGTTGATATCTCAGCCAATTGAAATCCTTGGCTAGTTAGAGCCCTTAAAACAGCCGGATCTTGGCCAGTCTTAATAGTAATTAAACCAACACCACGCTCTAAGGCTAAGACCTTAGCTTTTTCAGCCAATATACCTACCCTTTTTTCTCTTTCTAAAGCGTCACCCTCAACTAGCCAAGGCCCTTTAAGCTTGATTGTTCTATAGCCCAGTAAAATTTCCTCTAAGGACTGAAAGCTATAGAGCATCAGGCCTAGGGCCGGATAGCTTTCGTCGACCCATAAGACCCCGGCCTTGCCCTCGACCACCTCCATAGCTGCTTGTTTAATCTCTGAGGCCGTTAATTGGCCGGTCCAAAAACTAAACGGCGGAGGGGCGATGTCCATCTCTCTAGAAAACAAAGTTAAAGTGGCGGCCAAAACCCTAGCTGATGCCTGCTGGACGCCTTCGCTCATAGCCACTCTCCCAATTTTCTAGTTGAAGACTTTTTCATAACTTTTCTCTTTTGAGAAAAAATGTTAAGACCATCCCTGAGCTACCAGCTTTTTTTAAACAATTCATATTTATCCGTATTATGATAACAATTTTGGCACACCTTTAGCTTATCATGCCCCTCACCTCTGCCCACAAGATCGCGCTGAGCATTGATTTTAGAACTATGCCAAGCTTGATAAAGGCTTATGTTGGGAAACGATCCTATGGTATGTTCATGTAAGGCTTGGCTATCTTGACCGCAAAACTGAATAGAGCCGTCGTATTTAACCTCCAGAGCCAAAAATATATCAATGCACTTACCTCTGTTAAGAGCTTTCGATTGTTGATTTAAGTAAGGCTTAACCCTTTGAGATTGAGCAACAAACTTTAAGTTAGTAAGATCCACAGCTACCTTATCCACCGTTTTAAGCCAATAATCAGTAAACTCGACTGGGTTGACCTGACTAAGTTCAGTTTCCAAAACCGAAGTTAAAAGGCTTAAAAATGGTCTAGCTCTTCCACCTCGCCTTTTGGCAGCCATAAAAATATTTTTTTTTAATTTATTATAATCCGAACCTACCCTATTAAAAAGGTATTGCCTTTGATTCAGACCCTGCATGGAAAACTGAAGGTCGTCAAGACCTGCTTCTATAAAAATATCCATCAATTCTTCATTAAGAGCCAGCCCATTGGTATATAGTTTTAGCTTTAAACCATTTTTCTTAGCCGCCTCCACCATGGCCCCAATTTGAGGATGCATTAAAGGCTCACCCCAACCAGTAAACCTAAGGGCGCTACCCTCCCATTTGGAAACTTGATCTACTATTTGTTGAAAAAGAGAAAAATCCATCTGCCCTAAGGGGCGCTTAGATAGTTGCCTAGAGCAAAAAAGACAGGATAGTTGACAGTAATTGGTGGGCTCAATGTTGATCCAGAAAGGAAACTCCCTGACTGGATCGTAATCGGTTAGCCAACCCTTAGAACTATAAATATAATAAAAAGGATCGCTTTGAGGACCATTTAAGTAAGAAAGCAAATTTTTCTCCCTAGAAACACGCGAACATAACTTTTTTAATTTTTAGCCTTAAACGCGACTTAGGTCCTATTTAAAGTCTTAGAGGCTAGGCGCAAAAACTTTCCAGCTGTGCAATTAGGCGATGGTATAGTCTAGCAAGCCGCTTAGCCAATTTCTACTGACTACCACCTTTAAACAAATTGGCGCAATCGCCATTAAAAAAGGAGAATTAAGATTAACCAAAAAAATAACTCTGTCTAGTTAATGATAGCGTTTTAATGCTCTATAGATTGAAAATTATCAGCTCCAAGAATAATGTACCTCTTGACAATTTCAAATTAGCCTGCTATTGTACCAATTATCATCC
>JAITQT010000129.1 GCA_031288745.1 Deltaproteobacteria bacterium | reverse complement strand
ACCATGTAATTGGGGAAGGCCGCTGTTCGGCAGGCAAATTGAAGGTCAACGTCACCAGATAAGTAAGACGTGATAATCAGCAGATAAAGCCTGTTGAGCCCGTCGGGGTAATGGCGATGGCCTAAACACAAGGGGCGAATGTGGCAACACGGGAGCCCTGCGTAAGGTTGCGCTTAGAGACGGGCGTAAAACCGGTTTCCGGCGACAAAGAGGCTGGGCCTCCGCGGGAGTCGGATAGGGTCATAGTACTTAAGAGAGAGCTAATCACGGTGGAGGGAAGGGTCCTTAACCCAGAACAGGTCATGGAAGGGGAAAAAGGTGGAATAATGGCTAGGCCTATTACGTTCCCTTGAAAAGCCTGATGATTACGGAAATGACTATATATCACTGCGAAGATCAGAATTTCTAATGGGATAGGGGGTGTCCCCTTTTCAATGTCCCTGAAAGAAGGCCTTTTCGTGTGCGGTGATAAGAAGGACTGGGTGAAAGCCGGGTGCGGTAACTCCGCACGCCCGGTTTGAAGGGGGGGATTGGAAACGGAGCGGAAGCTACCGCGCCAGTACTCTACCCTACTGTTTGATGGAAAAAAAATATCTTTTGAGGATGAATTTAAGATTTAAAATAGCGTTTTTTATAAAAATTTAAACTTTCTTATTTCCCACTAAAGTTCAGGAATCGAAACTGAATTTTAGCAACATTTGGTTCTTACATGTTGTGTTTTTTTCCCCTACAAACAAATGTGGCCTTCAAGGAAACCATGAGGGCCACATTGAAAAATTTGATTAATTAGGTTTAAGCCGCCTTCTCATCCTCCAGTTTCACTAAGTCTATAAAGGAAGGCAAGTCGCCTTTAAATCTGGTTGGTTTTGTCCCGCCCTAACATATAGTAACTGTTAATCATTCTACCGCATCTGGCCACACCTCCGGCCCGTAAGGGGCGTCGTGCAGAGGTGTGTTTCGTAAAATATAGTTACAAAATATGAATTAATATCCTTACTCAACTTAAAAGAACTAATCCGTCAGGGCTTGGCAGCGATCACGGCTTACAACGCCGATTCCTATTTTGATTAGAGTTTTAGCTTGGGCCTTATAAGGCCGCCAATAATCTTTAGTATCAATGGTTTTTAATGCTTTTTGAGCTAATTGAGTTAGTTTTTTTAATATTTATATCGTCAATAGTACTTTCATATTTAAGCTTGATAATCGCGTATAAGGCTTTTTCAGGCTAAATAAAAACCATATCGGGCGTCCCCATAAAATAATAATTTAAGCTCGTTATACCCAGGACCGAAAACATTTGCTGCGCCATAGCACCTCCCGTCGCCATCTGCCTTTGAGATAAGAGTTAAAACTAGCAAATCATTTCGGTCGTCAGTATAACGACCAACTTGAAGCGACAGTCACTCAGCCGCCTACCTTACAGCCAGGCTAAGCATTTGTCTCTCTTGTCGGCTTATTCTTCCGTAGTACAAAGCTCTTTTAACTATTGCCTAGCCTTAAGCGGGGGGCCCTAATTTACTGAAATAGGTGGTGGCCACATAGGTCAAGCAGTTAACAGTATTACCTTGCTGTGTATCTCAAGAAGCGTTGTAAGGGCTTAAGGTTTTCTCGGCTTCGAGCAAGAGCAATTGACTCGTCTGTTTTCCTCTCAAGAGAGCTCATCAGGCCATTTGAGTAGAGGGATATTTTCGGTTATCAACTATACCTAGGACCGAAAACATTTGCCGCGCCATGGCACCTCCCGCCGCCATCTGCCTTTGAGGAAACAGTTGAAACCGGCAAATTATTTCGAGCGCCAGTATAACTTGTCGACTAATTTATCTTCGAGGGGTCGAAATTGAAAAAGCTTTCCGACGTCTTAGGTAACGTGCGTGACGAAAGATTTGTCGTGCACCAGGGATTGCTTTTGAAGAGAAAAATGCATCAACAAAGGTAGCAAAAATCATGAGCATTTATGTAGACTCTGGTAACCCGGGGAATGTCTTGCGACCTACCAACCTAAAAGAGGTGAATACTTACCGCTCTTTTTTAGACTAGGTTTCCGAAAACTTAAGGGGTGGCATGAGAACGAGAGCCATATATATGTCACAAAATATAGAAAAAACAAGCTTAAACTATGTCCGCGGGCCCTTTTGCGATAAGGGCCCGATTTTAGCCAGCTTTTTTGGCTAGAGGTGCTATTTTAAAAATCTATCAAAGTTAGCGTGGCTAATGGGAGAGGTGCAGCTATAAGCCCTGGGTAAAAAAGGTTTACTTTTGATGTAACCGTTCACCAAGTCTTTTTTTCCCAAGTTGCGGCTGGCAGTGACTTTCGAGTTGTAATTAAGTTTTAGCATACCCTTAAGAGCTTAACATTAGTTCTTTTGAGGTTTCTACTTAGCTCGGTGCTTCAACCATATATTTTTACTTTGATTAATGTTAAAAGTACTAAGCCCCTATAGTGGGCTACATTGTTGCGGTATGTGTCGTCCCTTTCAATAGGCTTGGCACCGCAACGTTCTGTCTTGTGAACGGGCCCTTAAACGTTCACATTTGTGACCGGACTCCCTTTGATTATGAAAGATAGGCGTCTATTTAGTTTTAGGCGGGATGTCGGGCGAGTTTTTTTAACAAAAAGGCCGATCTCCGGGTAGCGGAAATCGGCTTTTTGGCCGGATTTAAGGGGGAAGGGTCCGGATGAGCGGCGTTAGGCGGTCAGTTGGATACGGCCGTCTGTTCTTTTAGATAGTTGGCCAAAGCAGGGCGGAAGGACCCGAAGGATTCGGGATTGAGCGTGAAGTTCCTCTCCCCTGGGAACCCCGATGGGAATAAAAATAGGTTTCGATCTTCTTCGCCTTGGCTGGCCCGAGGTTGGAAGAGGCTGTGGTCAAGTCTTAGGCCTAAAGCGACGCTTTTAACGCCATTGGGAGGATTAATAAGCCTACAAGTAACGATGCTGTCGCGCTCGGGCTCGCTTAGCCAATTAGAGGTGAGGAAAGAAAAGAGCCTAACGTTAGCTCTATTCCATTTTGACGTGCCCGAAGGGAAACGACAAAAGATTATTGGTAACTTTATGGCCTCGGCTAGTTTTTGAATTTCTTCTTTCCACCCGGCCTTAGGCGAGCCTCCGGCCCCGTCGGCGGTGATAAAGAGACTATCGGCCTTTGAATATAGATGTCGCCCTTGGAGGTTCCACCAGCCGTTGATAGAGTTGAGAGCAAAGGCGTGCGATTCAAGGGATGTCTCGACGTTAACCGAGGTGTTGCTAAATAGAGAATCATAGATACCCTTAGAGTAGTCGGCATCTAAGGTTAAGTCTTCGGTAAGGAATTGAGGTGCCTCGCCAGCCACGAAAGAGGGTTCGCTGCGGCGAGTATCAATAATCAAGATAGGTTGATTGGTTTCGAGCCTTTCGCTGACGCTGGCCGAGATTAGTTTAAACTGGGCCGGTCGGTCGCCTTGACCGTTGGTTTCACAAGCGGAGCGGGTACCTTGAAGGTTAAAGCCTTGGTGGCGTAGAATTTGGGCCACCTTCTCATGGCTAATAGGATGGTTGGCCTCTTTTAGCTCTAAGGCTAAGGCGCGGGTGCTCTTGCAAGTCCAAAGGATGGCCGGATCGGAGGATGAGTCTTCGTTGCGGATGATGGCTTCCAAGGCGGCTACCAGTGAAGGATCAACCTTTTCCATGCGCGGTCTGCCGGCTCCGATTTTTCTGGCCTTACCCGAGGCTAGAGGGGCCTGGGTGAGTTCTCTAATGCCTTTGGTTATGGTGACCCTCGACAAACCGCTGGCTCGACTGACTAAAGCGATGCCTCGTCGCCCGATTCTCCTAGCTTCGCTAGCCGCCACAAGACGCCTTTCTCGTTCGCCGAGATGAGGCCAAACGTTTTTGAACATCTTTGAAAGAGCTAATTCCGTGTCCATGTCTACTCCGTTTTTTTTGTTAGAACTTTTATTAGCCAAAAAATTGCTAATAATTTATAATTTTTAGAGTTTTAATCGCTTAAATATTAAGTATAATTAGTATTTAAGGCTTACTTAAAGGGGGCTTTACTTTTAAAACACGGTCAGGCCATGATTGGGCTATAATTTTTTAGTCAAGTCGGTTTTGAAAATTTATAAATTTAGCACGGTCAAAATATAGCATATATTGATTCTCACTTGCAATAGGTAAAAGAAATATTTATTCAAGCCGAAAAAAATAATTGTCAATATTTACAGTTAGTTACTGTAAATAGGCCTCTGCCCACCCAAATTTTTTTTGGTGATAATTTTCCAACTGTTCAATTGGAGACCTAGGCTGCTTTATTCAGGCCAAAAATCAACCAGAAAACTAGGATTTGACGATAAGTAAAATTTTTAAATTCAGCCTCTCTAAAACGGCTACCGGGCTTCGTTGTTGCCCAATTGCACAGCTTCAAAAATTTTCAAGAAACAAAAGCGATCATCTTAAAAACTAAAAAAACCCTTGATTTTCAAGGGCTTTAAGAAAAGTACAAAATAAAATTTTTATATGTTAAAAAGATTTGGCGGAGACGGTGGGATTCGAACCCACGTGCCGGCTCATCGCCGACAAGACGATTTCGAGTCGCCCCCGTTACGGCCACTTCGGTACGTCTCCGCTTAAAACAATAATCTAAAAAAATAAATATGATCGAAGCGCAAAAACTTCTTAAAAGCAAAATAGTCAAAAAATTTAACTAGTAATAAGGCTCTGTTACAAATTTAAGGTCAGATAAAGGTGACTTTTTGCGCTTCGATCAAATATATCTTATAGACCCAAAAAATCGACTTCTACGCTTATTTGATTAGGCTAACGGCTCCCCAAGGCGCTTATTAGTCCTAGGCTTCTAAGACAACCTATTATAAAAGGCATAATTTTTTTGTCAAATTTAGTAACGATATTGGCCTAGGAAGATACATCAAAAAGGATCTTAAGTATTTGTAAATCAAGAGCGACCGAACAAGGCCCGAGAGAAAGGGGTCATCCCCTCAGTACGGTTTGGCGAGTTGCCGCTTACGATACTGACGACCGAAATGATTTGCCGGTTTCAACTTCAGACATCAAAGGCAGATGGCAGCGGGAGGTGCCATGGAGCGGAAAATGTTTTCGGTCCTGGGTATATACTACCAAGTCTACGTTTTTTTGGATGCTACGGAGTGTATAGGGCGAGCTATCAAGCCCTGGTTGGGATGGGCCCAACATTTTAGACAGTAAAATCAAGCCAAAGCAACCCACAGAGAGAATGGAGCTATGAGCCACTTAAACCATTGCTCTAAAAGGGTTCTAATGAAATAAAAACTCTTTCTCATAATGTAAATTGAGCAAGTTAAGACTCAAGAGTCTAGACAGCACATTAATTATCTTAGATAGCTCTGGTATCTGTTGGCATTTATCTAAGCCAGGCTTTAGTCTTGCCAGGCTCATGTTCGCCCTAGCCGTTCAATATTGGCAAAAGCTAGAGAATTAGTTAGGTCGATTTTCCCCAGACCCCGACCACAGGTGTCTGGCAAAAGGGGCATTTTGAATCGACATCGCTTAATAGGTTAAATTCAAGGCTAAACCCGTTTCTAGCGGCTAAGACTTGGCCGCACTTTGGACAGATTGTATCGGAAAAATGATGGCCTTGGGCATTGCCAAGGTAGACGTATTTAAGGCCTTGGTCGAGCCCGATCTCTCTAGCCTTAAGGAGAGTAGACACTGGAGTGGGCGCAATATCTTTTTGAAAGCGCTTAGGAAAAAAGCGGCTAATGTGCCAGGGTAGATCCTGGCTTAAGCAAGCAAGATAGGCGGCCGTTTCAGTTAAGCTTTCGGTTGAATCGTTTAAGCCGGGTATAAGTAGAGTGGTTATTTCTACCCAGATTCCTAAATAGAGAGCGGTCTCGATGTTTTTTTTGACCACAGAGAGTCGTCCCGAGGCGATCTTTTGATAAAAATCCTCGGTAAAGCCTTTTAGATCGATATTTATAGCCGAGATGGGTAAGCTTTTTAAAACGTTCGGGTTCATGTGGCCGTTGGTGACCCAGATAACCGGCATATTTAATTTTTGAGCTAGTTCGGTTAAATCTTTAGCGTATTCGTAAAAAACTGTGGGTTCACTATAGGTAAACGAAAAGCTTTGAGCGTTGGACAACTTAGCTAGAGAAAATAGATTATCTAAGATTAATTTAGATATCTTGTGGGGCTGCCAATCCTTTCCAGGCCTACTTAAATCGCTATTTTGGCACCCTCGGCAATCAAGGTTACAGCCAGGGGCTCCAATAGAAAAGGTCACTGAGCCTGGCCAAAAATGGTAAAGGGGTTTTTTTTCAACAGGATCGAATGAGACGGAGCGGTCGTAACCGTAGTTTAATGTTAATAGAGAGCCGTCATGGTTAAGCCTAGATTGACAAAAGCCCCTTTGGCCAGGCAATATTTTGCAAGAGCGAAAGCAAAGATAGCAGATTGTCTCTTTATCTTTTTCACCAGCTCGCCAAAATAAGGCCGGCTTGAAGTCAGTCTCAGAATTCATTAAATAAACCCGTGGCTATTTTTCGGCCAATATCGTCTATGATCCATTCCATGGCCTCGGCCTCCTGCATCTCTGATTGGCCTTGGTTGGGGCTAACCATATATGTGCGTGAGGAAGAAAAATAGCTGCGATTGTTTAACGGGGCCCCAGTTTCAGGATTTGGCCTTCGGATGGTAGCATCAACGGTTATTGTTGCCGTGCGGCTAGAAGAGGCCTCAGGGGTATCTCTAGTGCTGGTGCCGATCACGTCCCAAGAGCCGCTTCCAACGCTCACCGCGACGATGTTCATGGTTAGGGAGGCTTCCACGCTATTTGAGTCGATGATTAGGCCCTCAATTCCCGAGAGCCTTTCAATGACTGACTTGGTTAGGGCCGGGCCCAGGTGTCCATAGCGGCTGTGGTTAGTGGCCACAGGTACCGACATCCTAAGGGTCTGGCCTTGTAGGTTAAGGCGGTAGGGAGAAGAAGAAAAGCTATAACCGCAACCACCCCCAAAGGTGATTAAACAGGCTATTGTACAAAATAAGGCGACGGCGGCCTCGGTTAGATGGAGGTGCTTCATCTTCTTTCCTGCCAGGAGCCCCCTGGGCTTAGCCAGGGGGAGTGGAGTTCTTCTTTTCAATCTGAAAAGACGCGAAAAAGGACCCTAGTAGCCGTCGTCTCTAAAGGGAGCTATGGCTAACTAAGTGAGCGGAGTTGAACTCGTCGAAAAAATACTCTTACGAGTCTGTTTAAAAGTTCGACATGAAAATGTTGTTAACCGGCTTTAAGCTCCGATCCGTTTTGTAGTTACCTTTTCCTTGTCTATAACCTCGATCTTCAAGAGGGCGAGAGCCCAGGAGGCATCCTGGTGTTGGCCTTTAACCTAAAATAACAACTTAGTAGACTTAACAGTTTTACCTTGGTAAACCCAGGCTTTTACAAGCCCTCCACCTTAGGGGGGGCAGTCGACGGTGCCTTCACCCCTTCAAGGAGTTTGTCTAAGATTCCGTTGATAAAGGCGAACGAATCGTTGTCGCCGAAAGATTTAGCGATTTCGATGGCTTCGTTAAGGCTCACTAACAAGGGAATGTCGTCACGGTAAAGCATTTCGTAATAAGCGAGTCGTAAAAGGGATAAATCGACAGGAGAAATGCGCGTTAGACGCCAATTTTTGGCTGCTCGCCCAATGTCTCTATCCAATTGACCGAGCCTTTTTACGGCCCCGACAAATAATTCTTTAGCCATGGGCCAGGCTTGTTCAAAATCGGCTAGATCAATACTTAGAGCTTGTTCGTCGTCGTTTTTTGGGTTAAAGTTTTGCTCAAATAACTTTACGCACTCCTTAACGTTAGCGTTGCGGCCTGCGGCTTGGTGTTGAAACATAAGCCCCATAGCTAGCTCTCGAGCCAACCGCCTAATCTTATTTATTTCTAACGCGCTAGACAAGCTTAGCCTTTTTTGGAGTTAGTTGATATCCACCCCTCCCTCAAGGAAGGGGATTGATACGGAGCCTGAAGCAGAAATCATTCGAGCCTCTTCGGAGGGGTGTTGCTTCGTCAGCTGGCTTTGTGGGTCATGTAAACCACAGGCATTGGCACGGCCTACCAGGCCGTGAAGCTATTAACGTGGTGAAAAATGCGCTTTATATCTCCTCCCTCAAGGAGGAAGTTTTAATGCACTCCCGCTAAAATCTTAGTTAAGCCGACCATTTCCATGGCCGTGGTCGTGGCCTCAAAACCCTTGTTGCCACTTTTGGCCCCGGCTCGGTTAACGGCTTGTTCGACACTATCGCAGGTGAGCACCCCGAAGGCCACTGGGACGCCGGTAACTAAACAGGCCTGGGCTAGGCCTTTAACCGCTTCGGAGGCCACGAAGTCAAAGTGAGGCGTATCTCCTCTAATTATAGCACCTAAGGCTACTACTGCGTCGTAGAGCCCGCTCTGGGCCGCCTTTTGAACGATTAAGGGGAGTTCAAAAGCCCCGGGGACCTTGATTACAGTTAGAAGTTTTTCGTCTCCGCCGTGGCGAGTAAAGGAGTCAATGGCCCCAGCTAAGAGCCTATCAGTAATAAAACTATTAAATCTACTGACCACTATGGCTAGCTTTAAGTTTTCAGCCGTGATTTGAGCTTCGATGAATTTGGGCATGACTCTCTCTCCAAAGTTATTTTTTTCGAGACATATTGAGAATATGCCCCATCTTGGCGCATTTTGTTTGCATATAGCGGGAGTTTTCTGGTTTCAGTGGCACTTCCAAGGGTACCCTCTCACTAACCTCTAACCCGTAACCCTCTAGGGCGACCATCTTGGAAGGATTGTTGGTTAGAAGGCGCATTTTTTTAACGCCCAAGTCTCTTAAAACCTGGGCCCCTAAGCCATAATCGCGCAGATCGTCGTCAAAGCCTAAGGCCCTGTTGGCCTCGACCGTATCTTGACCTTTATCTTGGAGGGCGTAAGCTTTAATTTTGTTAATAAGCCCAATGCCTCGACCCTCTTGAGGGACGTAGAGTAGTACTCCTCGACCCGCTTCGGTTATAAGCCTAATAGATTCTTTGAGCTGCTCTCCGCAATCGCAGCGCCTCGAACCTAAAGTGTCGCCGGTGAGGCATTGGGAGTGGACTCTAACTAAAATTGGATCA
>JAITQT010000099.1 GCA_031288745.1 Deltaproteobacteria bacterium | reverse complement strand
GTTTTAGCATACCCTTAAGTTCTTAACATTAGTTCTTTTAACGTTTCTACTTAGCTCTCTAATCCAACCATATATTTTAACTTTGATTAATGTTAAAATTACTAAGCTCCTATAGGGGGCTACATTGCTGCGGGATGTGTCGCCCCTTTCAATAGGCTTGGCCCCGCAGCGTTCTCTCTTGTGAACGGGCCCTTAAACGTTCACATTTGTGAACCGACACTACAAAAGTAATGATTTTGTTTTTGAAAGGCACGTCAAATTAAAAAGTATGCCCGCCTCGCTTTTGGGCTGCCAGGCCCTAGGGGTGGGTTTTTATTTGGAGTAGAGGAAAAAATTTGACAAGGAAAATAGTTGTATAATACAATCTTTTATTTATGGCCTAGGATTATCGACTTAGAGTTAACTTTGCTTACGGAGGATTAAGCATGGGGAGTAAGTTTTACAATTCCGACAAATGTTTGGGTTATATGACTATTTCCGTTAACCGAGCGATATCGGCCTCGCTGCGAAAAGAGATGGAGTCATTGGGGCTTGATTTAACCGGCGAGCAATGGGGAGTGCTAGTTAAGTTATGGAATAATGGCGATCTAGCTCAAGAGGAAATTTTACGTCAATCTTGCATAGAAAAGTCAACCCTTACTAGAATTTTAGATCGAATGGAAAAAAAAGACTTAATCTCTAGAAGGACCAAACCCGAGGACTCGCGCCGTAAGATATTGAGTCTAACTGATAAGGCTGAGAGCCGCAAACAAGATATCTTAAAGGCCGTGAAAAAAACTCTAGCTCGGGCCTTAAAGGGTGTGGAGCGTCAAGAGGTTGATATTTGCTTAAAGGTTTTAGAGCAGGTCAAAAAAAACCTAGCCGAGCCGGGCGAGAGCCTAAAAATCTCAAAGGCAAAAAAAAATCGGCCTCTAAGGCTAAAGTTTTTAAGCTCTGGTATAGTATTAGAATCTTTAATTATCGATTAATAACTTTAGGTATTAAATAGGCAGGTAAATATTTAAAATTAGCTATAAAATTAGAAATATTTTTTCTTATTTTTTTTTGTTTTTTAACTATTTTATTGTTTTAATTAAAATATAATATTTTATATATTTTTTTTAAGTCTATTTATAATTTTTTAGGCGTACTTGAGGCCGAATAATCATGAATGATTCTTCACAAAATCCACCGCCCTCGTCACTTAAAGAACCCGATAAAGTGAATCAAGAGGCGAGTTTAGATAAGGATAGTCAAGCCCATAGCGGGACCAAGGCCTTAGTTAAGACTATTTCTATCTTGCTCTTCTTAGCCTTATTAGGCTCTCTTTATTGGTTTTTCTTTTTAAGACCCTATCAAAGTACCGACGACGCTTACGTTTCTGGCAATCAAGTTAGGATCAATGCTAAAACTTCGGGCTTAGTCACAGAAGTGTTGGTTGACGACACTGAAACGGTTAAAGCTGGGCAAACCTTAGTCTTACTCGACGACAAAGAGGCCGCCCTAGCGGTCCAAAAGTCTATTAGTTTACTTGAACTGGCCGCCCTTGAGATAGCTAGTCTTAAGGCCAAATCGGAGCAGTTAAAGGCCCAGCTCGAGGTAGCCCAGAGGCAATTAACCCTAGCTCAAGACGAATATGACCGTCGCCGCAAGTTAAAGCCCGGGGCCTCCATTACCGCGGAAGAAATTCAGCGCCATAAACTTCAAGCCTTGGCCGCTCAAGCCTCTTTAGAAGCGGCCAAAAGGGAACTTGAAGCAACTGTGGCCCAGTTGGGCTCGGGCCCTCTTTCTAAACATCCTCGCATAAATCAAGCCTTAGCCCAATTGAGGGAAGATTGGCTGAGTTTAAAACGTTGTCGGGTGGTAAGTCCAGTAGCTGGCCAAGTGGGCCGCCGGACCGTCCAGGTTGGCTCTAAAGTGACCGACTCCACCCCTTTAATGGTAGTAGTCCCTTTAGAGGAAGTCTGGGTCGAGGCTAATTTTAAAGAAGATCAACTTACCTATATCAAGCCCGGTCATAGGGCTCAGATAACCGCCGATTTTTACGGCTCGAAAGTAAAATACCAAGGGAGCGTGGTTGGGTTTTCCCCGGGTACCGGTGGGGTCTTTTCTCTCTTACCGCCAGAGAACGCCACTGGCAACTGGATCAAGGTGGTCCAGAGGGTCCCGGTTAAAATTATCATTGATTCAAACGATCTAATTAAGGCCCCTCTTTTATTAGGTTTATCTCTTAAGGTTAAAATTAAAGTTTCTCAAGACCCTCACTCTTCACCCTCTCTCACTAGAGGTTTTGGCTACTCAGCCTTAAAGGAAGACTATGGAGAGGTCGAGCTTGAGGCACTTGCAGCTAGCATAATTGCTTTGAGTCTTTCTAAAATGGAGAGCGCAGCCAACGATTTAAGGCCAGATAATAGCTTAAATTTTGAGACTGGAGGCCTCCCCTGAATAGCACCGCTCAACAGATAGGGGGCAGAGAGCCCTTAAGTGGTCATAAACTAATAATTTTGACCATAGCCGCCCCTTTGGCTACCTTCATGCAGGTTATGGACGCCACTATCGCTAACGTGGCCGTGCCCACTATTAGTGGTAACCTAGCCGTCTCTCTCTCCCAAGGCACCTGGATTATTACTAGTTATAGTGTAGCTAACGCTATAGTCTTACCACTAACTGGTAGGTTAGCCCAAAGGTTTGGGGAGGTAACCTTATTTGTCTGGTCCACGGCCCTCTTCGCTCTAGCCTCCGTTTGCTGTGGCCTATCAGCTAGCTTAGAAGTCTTAGTTTTTTTTAGGATAGTCCAAGGGGCTGCCGGCGGACCTATGCTACCTATGGCTCAGACTCTTTTAATGAACAATTACCCCAATAAGCTAAAAAATATGGCCTTAGCCTTGTGGTCCATGACCGTCTCAGTGGCACCGGTGGTGGGGCCCATCTTGGGCGGGGCTATTAGCGATAATTATCATTGGAGCTGGATTTTTTTTATTAACGCCCCCATCGGGGTCTTAGTGGTTATTTTAGCTCTCATAGTCATGCGCGGTAGAGAGACGCCCCGCTCTAAACCGGCCTGGAGCGCCACTGGATTTATCCTCTTAGTCGTAGGGGTGGGGGCCCTCCAACTAATGCTCGATTTGGGCAAAGATAATGATTGGTTTAATTCTTCCTCAATCACCACTTTAGCCATAGTGGCCTTTTTTGGGCTAACTTTAACCGTTGTTTGGGATTTAAACAACCCAAAGCCCTTAATGTCTTTAAGGCTTTTAAAAAATAGAAATTTCTCAGTGGGCTGCGCCCTTATTAGTCTAGGCATGATGCTCTATTTTGCCTTCGTCGTTTTAATGCCTATGATGCTTCAATCTATCTACGGCTACACGGCTACTTGGGCCGGTTTAGTCACCGCGCCAGTGGGCTTACTACCAATTCTTATGACTCCAATTATTGGTAGTCAAGCCAATAAAATAGATTTAAGGATAGTAGTGACTTTAGGCTTTTTTATCTTCGCTTCGACTATGCTCTATCGAACTAATTTAAACCCGCAGGCCGACGTCTTTTTTCTATTAAAACCTCAAATAGTTATGGGGCTGGCTATCTCTTGCTTTTTTATGCCCATTACTTCTTTAGCTTTTCTCCATATTTCAAAGGCCGACATGGCCAGCGCCTCGGGCCTATTTAACTTTATCCGCACTCTCTGCTCGGCCATCGGGGCCTCGGCCGTGACCACTTTATGGGAAAAGCGAGAAAGCCTCCATCACGCTCGTCTCTCCGGGTTACTTGATCCTTTTAATACCTATGCTAGAGAGACGCTTGAGACTTTAACTTCGCTAGGAATGAGCGCTGAGCAAGCCTATTCATATTTGGCCCGTCAAGTTACCATTCAGGGTTCTATTTTAAGCGCCACAGAATTATTTAAGCTCTTTGCCCTTTGTTTTTTATTTTTAATCACCTTGACCTGGCTATTTAAATCCAACTATTTGGCTAAGGCTAAGTAAGAGCCTGGCCAGCGCCTAAGATTAGGTTAGATAAAAACTAAAAAAACATTAACCCTCAAGGGCTGGACTTAAAATTTAGCCTATAGTTTCTCGGGGTCCTTGATTTATATATTATTATATTTAATAATAATCTTTCAATCTCTTTATTTTATAGATAAATAATTCCCTCCCACTCTTCTCACCTTTAATCTAGCCTAAATTTTCCTCCAGTTTTTTTGTTTTTTTTAGCCCTCTGAGATTGGCCACATAATTTTTTAGGTCATTTAAGGCCTTGGGCCTAAGCCTAGCTATTTAATTAGTGATAATATTATTAATAAAGACAATATAAATAATATATTTCAAAATATTAAACATAAAGAATCTATTTTAAAAAGTATAATTAAGATTTTTAATATGTCATAAAATTATATTTATATGAAAAAATAATTTTTTAAACTTAAAATAGGTTTTAAAATTCTATTTAACAAATTTTTACATTTAAAAAATTTCTTTGATAATAAAAATGCTGTACAAATATAAAAAAAGCATATAATATAGAAATAAGATGAGAGCGCTTTCAAAAAGCCGATAATATGGCTTTAAATAAAGCGAGCTTAACCAACATTCTATTTTTTTTAATAGAGGTAATCAATGCGCCAAGAGGTAGTAGCTATGGGAGGTAGCCAAGCACGAGAAATTTCTGTTGAGGGGCAAGGTTTTCAGCTATACGGAATGAAGACGGTTTTCTTCTTAGTTTTTAGTTTAATCGTCCTTGCGGCCACCTTTATGGGTAAGTTGCCCCAAGGAATGGTGGGGGCCTTTCCTTTGATGATCGTTATGGGGGTGATTTTTAGTCTTATAGGAGAAAAAACTCCGTTTATTAGCACTTTTTTAGGGGGCGGGGCTATCGTTTGTATCTTTGGCTCAGCCGCCCTCTCCACTTTTAAGATTATACCCGAGGCGGCTATAAAAAATATGACCGTTTTTATGAAAGACGGTGGGTTTCTTGATTTTTATATTGCCTCTTTAATTACCGGCTCAATCATGGGCATGAATCGAGAGTTGTTAGTTAAGGCGGCCTTAAGATATTTGCCTGTTATTTTAGGGGCCGTGGCCGTTTCTTTAGCCCTTGGGGGTTTGGTCGGGGCCTTAACTGGCTACGGGGCCAAAAAGGCCGTGTTTTTTATTTCTATTCCCATTATGGGCGGCGGCATGGGGGCCGGGGCGGTGCCGTTAAGTAAGATATTTGCCGAAGGCTTAAACACTTCTCCTCAATCTATGCTCAGCGTCATGGTCCCTGCGGTGGCCCTAGGCAACGCCTTAGCCATTGTTTGCGGTGGGTTACTTCATAGGCTAGGGCAATATAAAAAGAGCCTTAGCGGAGATGGGCAGTTGATGCGTATAGGCCAAAATAAGGCCGCTAGCGAAATAGAATCGGAAGACAAATATAAGCTAGAGCGCGATAGAATCGATCTAGTTAAGATGGGTGCGGGCTTATTAATAGCCACTTCCTTCTTTTCTTTTGGAGCCATACTTAATAAGTTCTTTCCGGCCATTCACAGTTACGCTTGGATGATTTTATCGGTGGCTGCGGTAAAAGTAGCGGGCTTACTTAGTAATAAGCTAGAAATTTGCTGCTATCAGTGGTTTCAGTTTGTTATGAAAAATTTAACCGGCGTCCTTTTGGTGGGCATCGGCATAGCCTACACTAACCTTAGCGAAGTGGCTGCCGCTTTTTCTGGGCAGTATTTAATCTTAGTGGCCGTCACCGTTTTCGGAGCTATAATAGGGGCCGGTTTAGTGGGAAAATTAGTGGGCTTTTTTGTGATCGAATCTTCCATCACCGGGGGATTGTGTATGGCCAATATGGGCGGCACCGGCGACGTGGCCGTGCTTTCGGCGGCTAAACGTATGGAGTTGATGCCGTTTGCTCAGATTTCCTCGCGTATTGGAGGGGCCTTTATGCTCATTTTTTCAAGCGTTGCTTTGCAATTGACTCTCTGATAGTTGATAATACGCCTAAGATTTTCAATAGCCTTTTAAGCTCTTAAAGACAATTTTACCTAAACGGAGGATAATATGGATTACGCCTCGGAGTCTCTTAAGCTTCATAAAAAGTTAAGGGGCAAGATTGAAGTGGTTTCTAAGATACTCATCGACGGCAAGGACGCATTAGCCCTGGCTTACACCCCAGGGGTGGCCCAGCCTTGCCTGGAAATTGAAAAAGATATACGCCTTTCTTACGAACTAACCTGGCGTGGCAATACCGTGGCTGTCGTCACCGACGGCACGGCCGTTTTAGGCTTAGGCGATATAGGCCCCGAGGCGGCCATGCCGGTTATGGAGGGTAAATGCGTCCTCTTTAAGGCCTTCGGTGGGGTCGACGCCGTGCCTTTGTGCGTGCGCTCAAAAGAAGTCGACGTCATCGTTGAGACGGTGGCTTTACTAGCCGGAAGCTTCGGGGGGATTAATTTAGAAGATATCTCCGCTCCACGCTGCTTTGAGATAGAGCGTAAATTAAAACAACGCTGCGATATCCCCGTCTTTCACGACGATCAGC
This sequence comes from Deltaproteobacteria bacterium, assembly GCA_031288745.1. Lineage (GTDB taxonomy): Bacteria > Desulfobacterota > Desulfarculia > Adiutricales > Adiutricaceae > JAITQT01. The sequence goes on along the minus strand of JAITQT010000099.1, from coordinate 986 downwards.
ACGGCACGGCCGTGGTGGTTTTAGGGGCCTTGATTAACGCCCTAAAGCTCTCAGGAAAAGAGATGGGTTCCATTAGGGTGGTTGTTAACGGGGCTGGGGCAGCCGGGGTGGCCATCGTTAGGCTCTTAATGGCCGTGGGCCTTAAAGACGCGATTATGTGCGATCGCCTTGGAGCCATCTGGGACGGGCGCGAGAACTTAAACGAGGAAAAGATCTCTATGAGTAAGATATCTAACCTTGAAAAGAAGAAGGGCCCGTTGAGTAAGGTTATCGAAGGGGCTGACGTTTTCATTGGTGTTAGCTCCCCAAAAACCTTAACCGCCGAAATGATTAAGTCTATGGCCCCTAAGCCCATCATCTTTCCCATGGCTAACCCCGTTCCCGAAATCATGCCCGAGGAAGCCTTAAGGGCTGGGGCTGCGGTAGTGGGGACTGGGAGGAGCGACTTTCCCAACCAAATTAATAACGTTTTAGCCTTCCCTGGGATTTTTAGGGGGGTCTTTGACGTTAGAGCCTCCGATATTAACGACGCTATGAAAATGGCCGCCGGTAAAGCTATCGCTTCTTTAGTAACCGAGCGCGAGCTTTCAAGCCAATACATCTTACCAGCGGCCTTTGATTCGAGGGTCAGAGAAGCGGTGGCTGGAGCCGTGGCCGCGGCGGCCATTGAATCTAAGGTCGTTAGAAGGGCTTCAGTTTAAACTTATAGCCTTTTACTTTTATTGTAACCGTTCACCAAGTTTTTTTTCCCCACGTTGCGGCTGGTAGCGACTTTCGAGTTGTAATTAAGTTTTAGCATACCCTTGACCACTTAGATTCTGAAGTTAGTTCAACTAAGTGTAATAATATAATAACAATTCCCTCCACTCATTCCGAGGCTTCTGAAACTTGCGAAGTCAAGGTCAGCCTTAACTCCCCTAAGGAAGTATCACCTGAATCCGTTCTATCGCCTATGGATTCTGAGGTTAATCCTTCCAACGACCACT